>JACPFH010000475.1 GCA_016183075.1 Deltaproteobacteria bacterium
ATGCCGACCGAGATGTCTTTGAGCTGGGAGATGAGGTAGCTCTGGGAGGTGCGCTCGATCACCCGCCGCATCTCCCGGCAGATGCGCTGCAGGCCGTGCCAGACGGTCGATAGGGTGAGAGGATCCAGCTCCCGCGCGATGCTGACGGGTTTTCGCGGCCGCAGCGGCGCGGTCAACGCATCGATCAGCGTCTGGTCCATCGCCTTAGCTCCTCCTTAGCGCGTAGGTTCCGCCGGCATCCACGGTGCACGTAAAACGGTTGGGAATGACGACGGTGGTCGCCTTCTCCTCGATGATGGCCGGGCCGGAGATGACGTTTCCAGCGAGCAGCCGGTCACCCTGATAGCACGGCGTTTCCACCCACTCGTTGCCGAAAAAACAACGGCGCGTTCGCTTGAGCGCGCCCCTGGGATCCTTACTTCCCTGGGGAACCGGGACGATCCGGAGATCGGACTTGCGCGCAGCCGTGGCCTTGAGCCGGAAGGTCAAGAAGTCCGTTCCCCGCTGCGGCAAGTCAAAGGTGTAAAGTTCTTTGTGCCGGGCATGGAATGCCTTAACGACTGCTTCGACATCCGCCGGCGATTTGAACTTGTTCGGCAGTGGAATCTCGATCAGGTGGAACTGGCCGGCGTAGCGCATGTCCGCCGTTCGGTTGAATAGGATCCCGGAGGCTTCCGTGTGGGTTTCCTTGAAGTCGGCAATCGCTTGCTGGGCAAGTTCTTCATACAGGGTCTCGATGCGCTCCAAATCCAGCTTGTCGGTTCGGACGATGTATGACCGGGAGTATTCACGGCCCATATCCATCGCGAACATCCCGAAGGCGCTGTAGAGCGCCGCGTACTTGGGAATGATAACGGTCGGGATTTCCAGAAGCTCCGCGACGCAGGCGCCGTGCACCGGGCCTGCTCCCCCTCCGACAGCCAGGGAGAAATCCCTGAGGTCGAGGCCGCGCTTGGTGGAAAGCTCGATGACCTGGTCCGCCATCAGCGAGTTGACGGTCTGGAAAACGGTCTGCGCCGCTTGGATCTCCGTCATCCGCAGGGGTTCCGTGACGGTTCGGATCGCCTTGCGCGCTCGTTCTTCATCAAGCACGATCTCCCCGCCAAGGAAATAGTCCGTGGGAATATACCCGAGCACCACGTCCGCGTCTGTGACCGTCGGCTTATCCCCGCCTCTGCCGTAGCACGCCGGCCCGGGCATCGCCCCCGCGCTCTGTGGTCCGACACGTAGAAGGCCCAGGGAATCGATCCAAGCCAGACTTCCACCGCCGGCGCCAATCGAGTGGATATCGACCATCTTGGTGGCGACCCGCTCGTCGCCGACCCAGCTTTCGGTCGTCGTCGGGATTTCGCCTTTCCGGATCAAGCAGACATCCAGGCTTGTTCCCCCCATGTCGATGGAGATGAGATCGTTATGCCCCGAGGAGCGGCCCCAGAAAAGCGCGCCGGTGGGGGCGGCCGCCGGTCCCGAATTGATCAGCGTGACTGCCTGCCGCCTGGAATGGGCTGCCGACTGAACCAGGGCGTCCGAGCGGACGATCAGCAGACCGCCTTTGAGGCCCTCGTCGGCGAGTTGCTTCTCCAAGGCCAGGAGATATTCTGAGACGATCGGGCCGATGTAAGCGCTGACCACCGTCGTGCTAAAACGCTCATACTCTCCCCAATTGGGAAGGACCTCATGCGAAGCGGTGACATACACGCGGCCGTCAAAGGTCGCGCGGCAAATTTCCGCTACCTGCCGCTCGTTTTCGGGGTTGGCGTAGGAATGCAGAAAGCACACGGCGATGGATCGGACATCTTCGGCCTTGCATTTCTCGATCGCGGCCTCGGCAGTTGCGCGGTCCGCCGGCGTTTCGATCTCACCCGTGAACAGGGTGCGCTCGCGGATGGGAAGCCTCAGATAGCGCGGCACGAGCGGCTTATAAGGCGGCACTACGACATTGTACATCGAGGTGCGGATGTTCTTAAAGCCGCGGCGGATTTCCACTGCGTCCCGGAATCCCTCGGTGGTGAGCATCGCCACCTTTGCGCCCTTCTCGGTCAGCAGCGCATTGGTTGCGAGCGTTGTCCCATGGATGATGCACTCCAGGCCCGCGACGAACTCGCGCACGCTTTTCCGTTCCGCGCGGGCCGCCTTTTCGAGACAGTCCATCAGACCCCGGCTCGGATCTTCCGGCGTCGTGAGCGCCTTGAAATCGCCCAGTTGACCCTGGTCGCCTAAAACCAGGCAGTCGGTAAAGGTTCCACCAACATCGATGGCGACTCGACTCATTGAAACTTTCCTCCAATTTCCAGAACAGTTTGTTTTCCGTTTCTCAATCGTTGGCTATTTCGTCGCGGCAGCGGCCGGCGATGTCTAACGTCCGTCGAAGATCGAGGCCCACTTTGCCTTGATCTCCCGCAGGTATGCGGGATCGGCTTCGGCCACGTGCGGGAACTCTTCCCGCCACTCAAACGGCCGGCACGCATCGATCACCGCTCGAGAATTGTAGAGGACGCGTCGATCGCGCAACATGGGATCGATCGGACCGCTCCAGCTCTTGCGCATGATGTCGATGTCGCTTGCCGGATCGGAGCGGGTCGCGACCGCCCAAATGACCTCATCCATATTCGCCGGATCGATGTCTTCGTCTACCACGATCACATAGCGGTTGAGATAGGCGCCCGCCTGGCACTGGGAGGCCACGTAGCCCGCCTGGCGGGAATGGCCGCAGTAATTTTGCTTGATACTGACCACAATGACCATCCTCCCGGCAGCCGCCTCCGGAACCCACACACCGCGCACGTCGGGGATTCCCGCTTTGACCAGGGCGTCATAAATCATCGCGGATTTAAGGACGCTACGCATGTAGGAGTAATCGTGAGGAGGCTTTCCCGTTGGCGCTCCGAGCAGGATGGGATCGCTTCGGTGATAGACCCTTTCAACCTCCAGCACCGGCACCGGCCCGGGCATTGCTGAATAGTACCCGGTTGCCTCGCCGAACGGCCCTTCCTTTTTCAGATTTTCGGGGCGAATCCAGCCGGCCAGCACGACTTCGGCAAAGGCCGGCATGGGCAGTCCGGTAAGCTCTTCGCGGATTACCGGGATGGGCTCGCCGATGATCGCTCCGCCATAGTTATACTCGCTGATCCCCGTGGGGACCTCCAAACCGCCGAGAATCAAGAAAAGCGGGTGGTGTCCCAGGGACGCGAGAACGGGGCAGCGTCCATCCCTCTTCCACCACTTCTCGTAGTGCAGGCGGCCATGTTTTCCCTGCGTAATCGCGAGCGAAACTTCTCTGCCGCCGAGAGTCATCATCCGATAGGCGCCGATGTTGACCCAATCGGAGTCCGGATCTGCCGTGATGATCCCGGATCCGGTGCCGATGAAGCGTCCGCCGTCTTCGGCGTGCCAGCGTGGGGCGGGAAAAGACTCCAGATCGATGTTCGATTCGATGATGTTTTCCAGAATCGGGCCTTGCGCGACGAATGTCGGCGCGAATCGTCCTGCCTGTTGCTCCCACTGGTTCGGCTTGCCCACCAGCGCCTGGGCGAATGCCTGGTCGGAGAGATCGGTCGACATCCCGAGCGTCAAGAGCAGGCGCTGCCGGCTCGCCGTGGATGCGGTCAAGATGCGATAGCCCGCGGGATAATCTTTGATTTTGTCGAAGAGGAGAGCAGGGGTAGGCTTGAGGCGGCAATTGAGCTCGGCGATGGCCCCCAGTTCGAGATCCCAGTCCGCGCCGTCTACGACTCCAAGCTCACCGAGCGCTTGCGCGGCGCGAATCCACTCCCGCAGATCCGTGCTCGGGGAAGGAGCTTTTTTGCCGCGGCTCGCAGGGAATTCAACGACTCCGGATTGTTTCGAAGGTTCCATAAAGTCATTACCTGATCGGCACAGGGGGACAGTCACCTTTTGTTCGAAAGAACCCTTCGGGCGCTGCGCGCAAAAGGTGGCTGTCCCCTTTGGCTTACGCTCCGCGCAGGGCTCGGGTTTTCTCCCGGTCGATCTTTCGGCTCTGCGGATCGATTGCGACCGTGTAGACCTCTCGGGCGGCCTCCATGGATACCAGATTGTGGATGAAGACGTCCTCCCATACCTTCTGGGGGTCTCGCTCCTCGGGCCTGCCCACGCCCGCTCCGCCGCCTGTTTTGCGAATCACGTGGTCCCGCGGCAAGATCTGGTGGAGCTTGTGGCAGCGAGCGGGGAAGAGTTGCTCGCCCCGGAGAATGTAGCACTCGTTGGGAGGGGTGGACTGGCCTCCCATGGCTCCAGGGCCGAAGGTTGTCTCGCCATGTCCGGCGCCGGTGTGCATGCCGCACTCCTCGCCCTCGTTGACCGCCTCCCATTCCATCCCCGGTCCTCCCCGCCACCGGCCTGCGCCGCAGGAATCCATCCGGTACTCCCGGCGGACGGTGCGCCAGGG
>JACPFH010000476.1 GCA_016183075.1 Deltaproteobacteria bacterium
CTGGTAGAGAGCGGGCCTCCTCAATATCTTCCCAGGTCAGGGGTTCAACCAGAAACGATCCCGACTCTTCCACACGCGCCTTCCACTCAGCGAACGACAGATTTGAGCGTACTTTGCCGCTTTCTAACAACAGCGCGAGTTCAAAAAAGCATACGGTAGGAATATAGATAGTTGCCCGTCTCCTCTCGGCCTGCGTGAATGCCCTAAGCGCTTTCCGCCCAAGCTTTTTGACTTGCCCGATGGCATAAATGACAAAGGGGTGGGTGTCTGTGACGTAAATCATTCGCGCGCCAACTCGCGCGCTAGCTCAGCAGATGATCGGTGAATGGACTCAGCCCACATGGCCCGAATCTTGCGCATTTCCTCCATGAGTTCCTCTGGAGAGCAACACAACTCCAGCGATCCCTCCAACTTGAAGCGCATGGTTTTCCGACCGGTGCGTTCAAAGGCCCGTGCTTTCCTGGACAGCTCCTGATATTCCTGTGTGCCAATGAGAGTTGCACGCTCTCTGCCATGCTGAGTAATCATGACCCTGGATCCACCTCGGCTCACTCCAGCAATCAAGCGGCTAAACTGCTTTCTGGCTTCACTCACACTGAGTCTCTTTTCTGCCACCAAGTCCCCCTCAGCTATTTTGTACAAAAATTATGTAACAATTGTGCAACGGTGTCAAGAATAGGTCAAGATAGCTGCTATCTGCAGACGGGACGCTCGGTGAAAGAGCTGATGAGACGCGGCGGCTTACGATAATTTGTAGGCGCTGTAATCGATGAGTTTCCTGATATCTTGCTCCAGCTCCCCTTCCCATTTCTCCACGACAATGTCTGCCGGACATTTCCCCTGAGACAGCAGATCCTTGAGAGGTCTCAAGTAGATTGTTTCATCTTCCAAGTTCTCATTGAGCGCTGCTTGGCGGCGCAGTCCCTCCCAGGCGATCTGAATGAGCTCTTTGGCAAGATCGGCGAGCGAGAAGCGGCGGATGCGCGCCGCCAGGGCATGGCGGTGGGAGTCATGGTAAAGCTCCATCCGCTCATCCCAGCTCCACCCCTTGACGAGATCCCAGGCTGCCTGGAGACAGTCGGAGTCATAGAGCACTCCTTTGATGAGGGCAGGCATCGCCAGCATCAGCTCGGGCGGCTGGCTGTCTGCCGACCGAATCTCCATGTAACTTTTGAGACGCACTTCCGGAAAAAGCGTGGTGAGATGAAGCACCCAGTCCTCCATCATCGGGTAGTGGCCTTTGTGCCCGTGCGTGAGGAAGTGACGAAACGGGATCCCGGTAAAATCGATATACTCGCCGTTCCGCATGATGAAATACATCGGCACATCCAGCGCATACTCCACATAATGGGCGAAACACACACCGGGAGAGAAGGCAAAAGGCAGCATGCCGCAGCGGCTCTTATCGGTATCGGTCCAGATGTGACCGCGAAAACTCTTGTAGCCGTTCAAATGGCCTGCGGAGATCGGGGAATTGGCAAAGATCGCATAGATCAGGGGCGTAAGCCCCATCGCGGTACGGAATTTCGCCATCGCATCCTGCTCATCGCTGAAATCGATGTTGGCCTGCACCGTGGCGGTCTGCTTCATCATCCGCTGGCCCAGCGTTCCCACCTTCTCCATATACGGCCCCATGATCCGGTAGCGCCGTTTCGGCACCCATTCGATCTCCCCCGGGTCGCTCACGGGCTGCATCCCCAGGCCGAGAAATGCCACGTCCATCCCCCGGGCTACATCCAGGATTTCGCGAATGTGCTGGGTAAACTCCGCGTTCGTGCAATGTATGCTCTCGCAGGGCTCGCCGCTAAGCTCGAGTTGACCGCCCGGCTCCAGGTGAATCTCAGCCTTCCCTCGGGCGAGCGCGATTACGTATCCGTCCTCTTCCTTGGGCTCCCACTGGTACTCTTCGACCAGCGCCCTGAGGATCGCCGCAACCCCCGCGGGCCCGTGGTAAGGGATCGCCTTCGCGCTTTGGCGCTTGATCGCCACCTTTTCATACTCGGTTCCCACCCGCCACTCCCGGCGCGGCTTTCCCGAGGTATGAAAGAAGGCCTCCAGCTCTTCCGTTTTACTGATGATGGACATAGTTCCGGATATTGTGCTGGAACGGCGGCGTGATCACCCCTTTCTCGGTGATGATAGCCGAGATCAGCTCGTGCTGGGTAATATCGAACGCCGGGTTCACGATCCGCACTCCCCGAGGGGCGATCGCCCGGTTAAAGATGTGGGAGACCTCGCGCGGGTTTCGCTGCTCTATGGGAATCTCCGAACCCGAAGGACAGTTCAAATCGATCGAGGAGGTAGGCGCTGCCACGTAGAAGGGAATATGATGCCGCTCGGCCAGCACTGCGATCCCGTACGTGCCGATCTTGTTGGCGACGTCTCCGTTCGCCGCGATTCGATCGGCGCCGACGATCACGGCATCGACCTTGCCCTTTTGCATGACATAACCGACCATGTTGTCCGTGAGCAGCGTCACCGGAATCTTGTCTTTTCCGAGCTCCCAGGCGGTGAGCCGCGCCCCTTGGAGAAAAGGGCGGGTTTCATTGACCAGGACCTCCACGTTTCTGCCCGTTTCCTTCATCGCGCGCACGACCCCGAGCGCGGTGCCGTAACCGGCGGTCGCCAGCGCCCCGGCATTGCAATGGGTGAGCACCCGGGACGCGTTACGGACAAACCGGGCGCCGATCTTCCCAAGCTCGCGATTCGCCGCGATGTCTTCTTCATAAATCTTCAGCGCCTCGTCCTTGAGCCGCCGCTTGACCGCGTCGATACCCTGGCTGCGATGCTCCGAATATACCCTGCGCATCCGCTCGAGCGCCCAGAACAGATTGACAGCCGTAGGGCGCGTTTTCTGCAGCGTCCCAAAGATGCGCTCGATTTCCCGATCGAAGTTTTTCCCCCTCACCCACAACGCCCCCAGCGCCACACCCATCGCCGCCGCGACGCCGATGGCCGGCGCGCCGCGAATCACCATGTCGCGAATCGCCTGCGCCACCCCGGTGTAATCCCTGTACTTGCGGTAGATTTCCCGTGCGGGCAGCAACCGCTGATCCAGCATGATCACGCGATTGTTCTTCCACTGGATGGTCCGCACCGCCATGGGAAATTTCCCAATTCAAAAAGCGTGGAGTATATTAGGGGGAAGTAGAGGGGGCGTCAAGGGCTTTGGATTTCGCGACCGTTTTCGGCTACGTCTCCGGCCTCGCCTTCATCAAGCCGGATCTCGATGGCGCAACGCTGATACGCACGGCTGTGCTCGTTCATGCGCTCGACGCGGTACTTTGCCGCGTCATCGCGGCTCATAGCGGCCGCGGCAGATTGCGCTGGACGGTCGCGGGCTTCATCCTCGGCATCTGGGCCCTCGGCGCGCTCTTCTTACTCCCTGCAAAAAGGGGAAGCGGTAGGGGCTGAGCGCGCCCCCCCGTCCTACTCCGCGATCAGGTAGGCCATGGCAAAGCCTTTGGTGTGGGTGATCGAGATCGAAAGCTGTTTGATGCCGAGCTTCCGGGCCAGGTCGGCGGTCCTATTTCTGAGCCTCACTTCCGGCTTGCCACCGGGACCCGGTAGGATCTCGATATCGAGCCAAGTAACCTCCGAACTCCATCCTCTCCCGAGCGCCTTCATCACCGCTTCCTTAGCGGCAAAGCGGCCGGCGTAGCTCTGGTATTTTCCCTGGCGTTTCCCCTCGCAGTATTCGATTTCTTTCTCCGTAAAGACGCGGCTTCGAAACCTATCGCCGCTTTTCGGGTTTTCCAAGGCGCTCTTTACCCGCGCCACCTCGACCAGATCAACGCCCACGCCGGCAATCATGGATTTAAGTTAGCCGCCCGCAGACGCCGGTGTCAATGGGAGCCGCGTAGCGTTGCCGGCGAGGATCTGCTAACATAAACCGGCTTGAGGAGGGATCATCCGATGCGGCGACGAATCCTAACCATCTTGGCGCTTCTCTTGGCGCCTGTTTTCGCCGTCTGCTTGCCGCCTGCGGACGCTTCAGCGCAAAAAGGGACGATCAAGATCGCCACTCAGACCCCCCTCTCGGGGGAGCAAGCGGCTATAGGGGAGCATATCAAGCTCGGCGCCCAACTCGCGGTCGAGGAGAAGGTCAAGAGCTTTCGCCAGCTCGGCTTCGAGCTGGTCTTTGTGCCCTACGATGATCAGGCCAAGCCGGAGGTTGGCGTCGCCAATGCGCGGGGCATCGTGGCGGACTCGGATATCCTACTCATTGTCGGCCATTGGAACTCCGGTGTCGCCCTGCCTTCCTCGGAAATCTACAAAGACGCCATGCTCCCCATGATCTCGCCAGCCAATACCCATCCCCTGATCACCGACAGGGGATATCCCAATGTCAATCGGGTTTGCGGCCGTGACGATATCCAAGGCCCGGTAGGCGCCGGGTTTGTGGCCCAGGACCTCAATCTGAAATCGGTCTACATCATTCACAACAAGACCTTTTACGGCCAGGGCATCGCCGATACGTTTCGGGACGAGGCGAAAAAGCGCGGGCTCAAGGTCTTGGGGTATGAGGGGACCGAAGAGAAGGCGAATTTCGGACCCATGATCATCCCGGTGCGGGCGAAAAACCCGGACCTCGTCTATTTCGGAGGGGAGTACCCGCAGGGGGGACTCCTGCTGCGCCAGATGCGGGAAAAAGGCGTTAAAGCCCTGTTTATGGGCCCCGACGGGATCGACTCCTCGGAGATGGTCAAGATCGCGGGGGATGCCGCGGTCGGGAGCTACTATACGACGGTAGCCGCGCCCGCGGCCTCCGGCGAATTTGCCAAGAAATTTAAGCAGCGCTTTAGGAAAGACGTCGAAGCGTGGGCCATGTACGGCTATGATGCGGCGGCAGTGGGTCTTAAGGCGATCGAAGACGCAATCAAAGAGCACGGAGGGAAGAGGCCCGCCCGGGCGCAAGTCGCCGCGGCGATCCGCAAGATCAAAGGGTTCAAGGGAGTGACGGCATCGATTACCTTCAACGACAAAGGCGATCCCGTAAAGGCAAAGTACTTTGTGCTCAAATTCGAAAAGCGGCAATATCCGGGAAAAGTGGTCAAGGTTATCGAGCAAGAGGCGCCCGGGGCAAAAAAGTCCTAAACCCCTCTCTCAAGCCAGCCCGTGAATCTACCCACCTTCAGCCTACTCTCGCAGCAGGCCCGATGAAAAGGAAACTTCGCGTTGCCATTCTCTTCGGCGGCAAATCCGCCGAACATGAGATCTCTCTGCTCTCGGCCAAAAGCATCTTCGAAGCCATCGACAAAGAAAAGTACGACATCCTGTTGATCGGGATCAGCAAAGGCGGCGAATGGATTCTCCAGGAAGGTCCCCTCGTGAGGTGGCCCAAAGCGATTACCGCTAGAAGCCCGGGACAAAGGGTTGCCCTGGTGGCCGGAAAGAGAGAAGCGCACCTCGTCACTCTCGCCGGCGCGAGGCGAATGGCCAGGGTGGTGGATGTGGTCTTTCCCGTTCTCCACGGGCCGTTCGGCGAAGACGGCACCATGCAGGGGCTCCTCAAGCTCGCCGATGTCCCTTTCGTCGGGGCCGGGGTCACGGGCTCTGCGTTGGGCATGGACAAGGACGTGATGAAGAGGCTGCTGCGGGACGCGGGGATCCGAACCGCAAAGTTCCTGACCCTTCACCGCTCCAGCGAGGCGCAAATCGGTTTCGTAGAAGCGCAGAGAGAACTGGGCTTGCCCCTATTCGTTAAGCCGGCCAACCTGGGGTCCTCGGTCGGCATCGCCAAAGTCAAAAACCAATCCGAATTCGAGCGCGCCGTCCGTGATGCCTTCCGCTACGACCGCAAGATTCTAGTGGAAGAATGCATACAGGGACGCGAGCTGGAGTGCTCGGTGCTTGGAAACGACAACCCGATCGCCTCCCTCCCCGGAGAGATCATCCCGCAACGCGACTTTTACTCCTATGAAGCCAAATATCTCGACGAGCGTGGAGCGCTCCTTAAAATCCCCGCCGAGCTACCGCACGAGGTCGTGAAAGAGGTGCAGCAGACAGCCGTCAAAACCTTCGAAACGCTCTGCTGCGAAGGCATGGCCAGAGTCGACTTCTTTTTGCGCGATGGCCTGGAGGTCGTCGTCAACGAGATCAACACGATCCCAGGCTTCACCAAGATCAGCATGTATCCCAAGATGTGGGAAGCCAGCGGAATCTCTTTCACGGAGCTTGTCGACCGGCTCATCGAGCTCGCAATCGAAAGGTTTGCCAGAGAGAAAAGATTAAAAACCTCGCGTTAACTCCCTACCCGTCTGCCATCCGTCCTAGCTTCACGACACCGAAAGACTGCGGCTCCCTTCTCTATTAAGGAGTTCATAAGTAAGAGGACGGGGCCGGCCGAAAAGCTCACCGTTCACCCTTCGACTGGCTCAGGGCGAACGGTAGGGGAATTGAAAGTTTCCATGATTCCCGTTCATGCCGAGCTTGTCGAAGCATGTCGAGTTACTAATGAACTCATTAGTAAGTTTGGCCGCTTGAATGCATGGTAGAGATCCGAAAAGCGGTAAGGGATTGGGAGAAAGGCTACGGCAAGACGGCCCAAAGAATGGCTTGTAAATCGCACCCTTATCTTGTAGGATTTAATCTATGCGCACAAAGGTAACAAAACGCGGACAGGTTTCAGTTCCCTCGGAAGTTCGAAAGAAGCTTCAGATCGGCCCCAACACGACCCTGGAATGGCTGGTCGAAGGGTCCACTGTAAGAGTCATTCCACTTCCTTCCGACCCTGTAAAGGCCTTTCGGGGTTCTGGAAAGAAAGGGATGGTGGGCCGGCTTCTGAAAGATAGAAGGCAGGACCGACGACGAGAAGATGCCTCTTAAGAACCTCTTTGTTCTTGATACTTCCGCATTGCTTGCGCTTCGCGCCGGCGAGCCGGGAGCCGACAGGGTGGAAAGCCTGCTCTTGCAGGGCATAAGTCGTCGATGTCAATTGCTTGTTTCGTTCATAACCCGTATGGAGCTGCTCTACCGCGTGTGGCGTGAAGAGGGAGAAGAGGCAGCCCGCGAAGCGCTGCGCCTGGTGAATTCCTTCGCCATCGAGTGGGTATCCTGTGAACCCGACATCCTTGAGACGGCCTCCCGCCTCAAAGCCCAAGGGCGGTTATCGTTGGCCGATTGTTGGATCGGGGCCACCGCGATCGTCCGCGAGGCAACCCTAGTCCATAAAGACCCCGAGTTTGCAAGGTTCAAAGAGATCCGCCAGGAAGTTCTCAGGCGATAAGCGGACCGGCTGGCCTTAAAAATGATTGATAAGCTCCCGCAAGCGGCGGAGAATCCGGACTGCCGTGAGAAGGTCTGGGAACCGTAATACACTGATCAATAAGCTCACTGGTTATGTGACATTTGATAGCGTTCCCTGAGTGTGACAGAATGTAAAGCGGCCTAAAGGGGTGACCCATGTCGAAGGCGAAGGAAGAGCTGACGAAACTCATCGCAGAGCAACCCGAGGATAGCTCGCACGAGGAGATTGTACGGGAACTAGCCTTTCACGTCATGGTCCAGCGGGGGCTTGCCGATTCGGACGCGGGCCGAGTCATCTCGAACGATGAGATGGCGCGACGCATCCGCTCATGGCGCAAATAACTTGGACCGCAGAAGCTCAGCGTTGGCTCGAGGA
>JACPFH010000497.1 GCA_016183075.1 Deltaproteobacteria bacterium
GACCACCCCGGAGACCGTCAAAGAAATTCTGAAGGCCAAGGAAGAGGGTGTCAGAATATTTGGTCAAACCGGGTCGCATTATCTGTCCCTTCCTAAAGATACGTGGAAGATCAACGTGCCGTTACGAAGCAAGGAAACGAATGAGAAGATGTGGGAGGCGTTGAGAGACGGACTCATCGACAGCGTCGGCAGCGATCATGTGAATTATGGCAAGTCGAGGGACGAAATGGAGGTCAAGGGGGACGTCTGGAAGACGCAGAGCGGATTCCCGTCGCGGGTGGAGGCATTGCTTCCGATCATGTTAAGCGAAGGCGTCAATAAAGGGCGGATAACCTTTCAGCGGCTGGTGGAGGTGTGTTGCGCCAACCCCGCGCGGATTTTCGGCCTTCATCCTCAAAAGGGCGTTTTGGCGCCCGGCTCGGATGGCGATCTCGTGGTCGTCGATTTGGAGAAGAAATGCAGGGTGTCGAATGACATGGTCTACTGCGGAGCAGGGTGGACCATTTATGACGGTTGGGAGATCAAAGGGTGGCCGGTGATGACCATTTTAAAAGGGCAGGTCATGATGGAGTGGCCGGACGGAGAGCGCAGACCAAAAATCGTGGGGGAGCCCATAGGCCGGTACATTCGCCGTAAACTAGCCTAGCGCACCGTTCTATAATTTCATGTCCAGGGGGACGAGCCCCGGTTTTTCCTTGCCCCTCCTCTTGATCCCAGGCGCTTTGCGCCTGTTCCGCACGCGAGGCGAAAGGCGCGATGCGTGAGCCAAAATGAAACGTTCCTAAGGTAAGTTCCCTAGCACAATTGGGGAATCACCGGATTCTTTTTCTCCTCCGGATCATCTATCCTGAAATGGAATCATGGAAAGCCGGCGATGGAGGGATGAAATGAAAAAAATCGCTTTACTGTTGCTGCTCGCGGTTTTTGGTACGTCCGCATGCAGCGGTGCGTTCTGGGGCGGCGCCGCGGCTGGCGCTCTCGCCAGCGGCGCGGGCTATGAGATCCAGGCCAAGCGCCAGATGGACAAACTGGAAGACGACTATAAGAACGAAAGGATCTCCCGCAGGGAATACGAAACCCGCAAGCAGCAGATCGAGAGAGGCTCGATTATTTACTAGTCGGAATTTCTCGCAAAGCCTATCGGGGCGGAGTCTTCGAGCGCGGTTCGATGAACTCACCACCCTGAGTAAAATCGACGGGCGGCCGATGGAGTGATCTCCCTCGGAGAGCGCTCGGAATCGGTGAACCGGCGAATCGGGGAATCGGCGGATGGGTGAAACGGCGGGTCCGCAGCTTCGCCCGCGCTCCCTTCGGTCGACCCCCCGGTCGCTGACAAGCGCGGCCGCGGGCGTGAAGAGCCCCTCCATAAAAAGCCATGAGAGGGCCGTGATCAGAATAGTCAAAACCCATCCTTCTTTTCCTGCGGTTCTGAGGTAGAGAAAAACAAAAAGCGGGACCGCAATCGGAAACCCGATCAGGACGATCAGGACTAAGAACCCAACGGTCCAGGCTAGAATCGCTAAAGTCCTCTTCCTCGCCACCACCGGGTCGACATCCGTCGTCAGCTCAAAATCTACTGCGTGACCCTCCCTCTCTTTTTCTTCGCGTAAGACGCTTAAAAGCATCTCGGCGAGGGCCAGGAGAAGAAGGGGAATTCCAATGACCCTGGGGAACAGGGCGGCTCGCAAGGGCCAATGCAAAGACGCATAGAGGGCATAGAGTGCCGCCAACGCAACCGCGAACGCAAGCAGGAAGCGAATATGGAGGAAGGTTTTCATGGGGTCGAATTTCCTGGCGAGGCGTCGCTTTTCTGAAAGCGGATGAACGGATAGAGAAGGACGACCACAGTCAGAATAATCAGGACCAGTACCATGGGCCGAAGAAGCCAAGAGGAGCCGTATCGGATTGTGGAGATGTAAAAGTTGTTCTCGGCGATCTTACCCAAGACGAAGCCGAGAACCAGCGGTGCCCGGGGCCAGCCGCAGCAGATCATCGCGTAACCGAGAAGACCAAAGACGAGCAAAACGAGTAAGTCTCCGAAATGGTTATTGGAAGTATAGGCGCCAATGAACGCGAGAAAGAGGATGAAAGGAATTAAAATGGAGCCGCGCACCAGAGTCAGCTTGGCTAGCAAATTGAGGAAAAGCAGGCTAGCGGCCACGGTGATGATGTTGGCGACCA
>JACPFH010000030.1 GCA_016183075.1 Deltaproteobacteria bacterium
TCGCTGCCGATGATGCAGCGCCTGGGCCCGATGGCTTGGATCGTCCGAATCGTTTCCATCGGATCCGCAACCGGCTGGTACAGGCTCGGAATCATCGGCTGGCAGTAGGTGCCCACATATACGCCGAGGTCGGCAAGCTCCTTCATCTCGTCGATCAGCAGCTTGTTCAATTCCAGAAGCGGGTGATCGAGCGTGGCGCGCACGCCCAGCTCTTTCGCTTTCTTGGCCAAAGGCAAAAGCTCCTTGAAGTCCGTGTGGCCGAAGCCGATGCCGACTTTTTTCTCAACCGCCATCTTCATGATCTCCGCCACCTCGGGCAGCACTTCGCCCTCCTCGCTCACCAGCCGCACGCCGCCCTTCTCGGGATGGCCCGCGCCGCGCCAGAATCCGAGCGAGGTAAAAGTCGGAAACCAGATCATCTTGAAATTGGGATACTGGAGCGCAACCCGGATAGATTCCGGATTCATCCCGTGGCAGGTGCCTGCTCCGCCGTAGATTTCCACCCGGTGCTGGAGTTCCCCCTTTTCGACGAGATAGTCGACATGGCGCTGCGCCAGATAGGCGGCGTTGCAACTGATGTTCCAGTGATCCTTGAAGGCGAGCGCGCGCATCCCGGCCTTGGATGCCTCGATGGCGATCCCGATCATGTCCTGCGAGCGGTGGACGAAGTCAGGATAGGCGTGGATGTGGCAGTCGATTGCTCCTTGCAGCAGCTCGTTTTCGATTCCCGGATAGATTTTGAGCATCTCCGGGTTATCCTTGAGCATCTGATAAAAATAGTCCTTGGCATTGAGCTGGCGCACCCGCTCCACGCTGAGGGTCCGCCCCACCATCAGACTCGCCGCAGCCTGCGCATCGGCAGCAAAATCACACATCTTTCCGCTCCTCCTCTATCGCAATTGGCTCCGTGTCTCCGTAGATCAGACCGAGGACCGATGACCGAGGACCGCCCGGTCGACCGTCTGCGGTCTTCGGTCGTTTGCCTGTTGCCTATTGCCTAACTTCTTCCCCACGCTTCTAGAAATCTTTTTGCATCCTCGACTACCGGCTCCGTCACCGGCACATAAGGAATCACCATCCGCGTCACCCCTGCCTCGATAAACGGCCTTAACCGGTCTTTGATCTCGCCGATCGACGTCCCGGGAATCACCGGCAGCTTATCCATATACTCATCCGTGAGCGCCGCCATCGCGGCCTTGAAGCCGCCTTTCTCGAACGCGCCCTGAATCGCGTTCACCTCGGTCTCAAAACCGAGCCCCTTGAGCATATCGCTATAGTGATCGGCGAGGTTATAAAAGGTCAATACCTGACGCAGCCGCGAGCGCGCAAGGCTGCGGTCCGGGTTGAGCGATACGCGGCTCTTCGCGATGATCTCGATCTTATCGGGATCGCGGCCCGCCTCTTTAGCGCCCTCCCTTACTCTCGCGGCAATCTCCCGGATCTTCGCCGGAGTCGCCATGTTGATGAAGACCCCGTCGGCAACCTTGCCCACCAATTTGGTCATCTGCGGGCCGAGCCCCGCAAGGTAGATCGGCAGCGCCGGATGGCCGGGCTTCCACGATAGCTGGAACCGCTTGCCGGTGTGATAAATCTCCCCTTCGTACTCGACGCGCTCGCCCGCCGCGACCTTGCGGACGATCTCGATGTACTCCCGCACGCGGCGAAGCGGACGGTCGAAAATACCCCCATGCCAGCCCGCGATGTTTTTGTTCGCCACGCCGAGCCCCAGGAGCAACCTCCCGGCGGAGAGATCTTGCAGCGTTGCGCTTTGAATCCCGAGCGTCACCGGGCTTCGTCCATAGATATGGTAGATCGCGGTGCCGAGCTTGATGGTCTTTGTGCGGCTTGCCGCGGCGGAAAGCAAGACCATCGGATCGGTGCTGTTTGATTCCCCTTTCCAGAAGGCGCCGAAGCCGACATCTTCAGCGATCGCCACCAAATCGATCACCCCGGCCGCCGGATAATGGGCCGCAGAGTTGATTTCAATGTCATAGATCATTTTTTCACCCTTTATTAAGGAGTTCGTAAGTAAGTGTACGTCTCGAAGGAAAGTCAAAAGGCAAGCGTTTAGAGGAGTGGGTTTTGTCATTCCCGTCCCCGCCTTCGCGGGGATAAACTTGCCCCCGTGAAAACGGGGGGCGGGAATCCAGGGGTAGCGGCAAAAGCAGACTGGATGCCCGCCTGCGCGGGCATGACGGAGACAGGCTAGTGAGTGGACTGTAATATCTACTTATCAGTGAACTCATTAGTAACTTTCAGACTCTTTGACCAATTTTATAATCCCTTGTTTTGCCATGTCTTTGATAACAGCTTGACCATACCCAAGCTCGGTGAGGACGGCCGCAGTGTGCTCGCCCAGAAGCGGCGGCGGCTTAGCTTCTCTCTTAGACAGCCCGTGATAGTTCACCGAAGGACCGACAAAGCGCAACTTCCCGGCCTCCGGATGCTCAAGCTCCTCAACCAGCCCCAGATGTTCTACCTGCGGGTCGGCGAGGACCTCGCCCATGTTATAGAGCGGGCCCGCGGGAACATCGTGCTCCTCCAGGCGTCTGAGCCACTCGCCGCGGTCCCGAGCGGCAAAGGTTTTCGCCAGCTCCCGTTCAAGCTCGGCGTAGTGCTCGCGCCGGTTATCTCTTGTTTTAAACCTTTCATCGTCGGCGAGGTCCATCCGCTCCGCCGCCTTGAGCAGCGCGATCCAGAATTTCTCCGGAACCGAGCAATGGATAACCAGCGGCAAGCGGTCCCGCGCTGCGAAGGCAAACGCGTGGGCGTTCTTCACGCGGGCGGTCCGGTCCGGAACCCGGCCGGTTCTGAGATAACCAGCGGCGGCCTCGCCGATAAAAGAGAGCGTCGCCTGCAGAAGGGATGTCTCCACCTTCGCTCCTTCGCCGCTCTTGTGCCGCGCCATGAGCGCGCCCAAAATCCCGTAGGCGGCGGACAGGCCCGTAACTTATTCGGATAGCGCAATCCCCATCAATTTCGGATCGTCATGATCCGTGAGCACGCTCAAAAGCCCGCTCATGGCCTGCCCCAGAGTGTCGAAGCCCGGCTTGCCGGCGTAGGGTCCGGTCTGTCCGAACGCGGAAATCGAGCAGTAAACGAGCCGCCGATTTACGGCGCGCACCGTTTCATATCCCAGGCCCAGCCGATCGGCCGTGCCCGGGCGAAAATTTTCCACGAACACATCCGCATTCTTGACCAGCGCGAGGCATATTTCCTTGCCCTCGGGTGTCTTCAGATCCACAAGGACGCTCTCCTTGTTGCGATTCAAATGAGCAAAGTTGGGACTGAAATACGGATCCGGGGCAAAGTAGCGATAGGGGTCACCGTCCGGGGGAGATTCGATCTTGATTACCCGCGCTCCGAGGTCGGCAAGGAGCGCCGTAGCATAAGGGCCGGTCACGAACGTGGCGCATTCGATAACGACAATATCCTCGAGCTCGCGAACGCCCATCGTTTCATCTCCCGCGCTAAATCTCCCATGGCTTTCGTTCCAAAGTCAATCGAACCTGCGCCGCCGATCGCAAGAAGCAACGGATCTATGCGAGCTTGAGCAGGCGCGCCGCGGTATTTCCCAAGATCCCATCCTTGATATCTGCCGCAAGCTCCAGACTGCGAATGGCTTCGATATAATCCCGAATGGAGCCCATCCCCTTACCCGTATCCGTGCATGCGCCGGTAAAATCCTGGGGATAATCGGTGGCGAAGACCAAACGTTCGGGTTTAATTCCGAGCATGCCGCACCGCAGCGCGCCGAGCCCTCCCTCAAAACCCGCCATGTCGAAATAGAGCCTGTCAAAGTATTCCTCAAAGGGACGCTTCAGCGTTCCAAAGCGGTACCCTTTGGCAATCAGTCGCTCCTTGATCGCCGATATCCCGCCGCCAAAGTGGGCGATGACGAACTTGAGATTGGGGAAACGTTCCAAGATCCCTCCGGCAACCAGCCGGGTCGCCGCAACCGCCAGATCGAGCTCGCGTCCCAGGATGCGCGCGAGATCGTAATCCTTGACGAGGGCGTACCCTTGAGGAATGAGAGCCGGATGGACGAAAATGGGGGCGTCAAGCTCGCTCACCTTGCCATAAAAGTCGTAGAGTTGCGGGGCGTCGAGGGGGAGGCCGTCGACCTGCGAGGTGATCGTGACCCCATGCAATCCCAGCTCGCGGACCGCCCGATCGAGTTCCGCCAGCGCTTTTTTGCCTTCGAGGACGGGCGCATGGGCGAGCCCAACGAACCGGCCGGGATACTTGCGCTGAAGCGCCGCAAATTCATCGTTGATGACGCGACAATCCTCCAGAGGAGCATCCCAACCGACGACGCAGGAGATAACGGCGACGTCGAGCCCCGCCTGATCCATGTCGCGCAGTTGCGCCTCGGGATCGTAGAGCTTGGCATGCATCGTGAGCTTGGCCATGCCTCCTTCTTTGCTGGGACTGATCTTCTCCGAGTACATTCCGAGTTTTTTCGCCAGGTTGATCGGCACCAAATGGTGCTGGAAATCAATGACCATAGATTCCTCCTGAGCGGGCTTGGCCCATCAACGGGCTTGTATCGGTTCCTTCCGTCGATTGCAACCACGTCGCTGCGGCGCTTTGCATCCACAATTTAGGGCGTCGCGGCTCCCTGCGCTTCACGGGACTACGCCACGCGACCCACCGGGCCTGCGCTCGGACGAAGCTTCCGGAATTGCTCCGAAAGCTCCTCGGGGGCCGAGCTATCAGGCCGCGGCCGATGGGTTTGTGCCATGAGCCGTGGCGTTCGTAATCGGACGTCCGCGGCCTTCCTCCTCGTCCCCCTCGGGCTTTCATCAGCGAGGGCGAAGTGAAAATTCATTCGGTACCCGCTTCTCCGTCCATGTTTCGCTCAGAGAGCGGCCTCGCCCTTCTCGCCCTCCTAATATTTGATGCTTTCACTGCGGTCGTGGCCAAACGGCCCACGTTGCGCATCTTGACGCGAACGGAACCCGCTGATATGAGCACTGTTAGCGCGCGGCCAAGCGCGCGGAAACCAGATAGCCAAGAACGGAGGACAAATGGCAGCAGAGCAGCAATTCTTCATCGGAGATACCGGCGGGACATTTACCGACATCGTTGTGATGGCCGGGTCGGGGGAAGTCTGGACCGCCAAGGCCTCTACCACCCCGGACGATTTCTCCCGCGGGGTTATGGACGCGCTCGGCGAGGCGGCGAAGACGGTAGGAGTCCAACTCAAGGACCTCCTTTCCCGCACCACGCTCTTCAAACACGGAAGCACCGTCGCGACCAACGCGCTGATTACCCGCAGCGGCGTCAAAGTCGGCTTCATCACCACGCGCGGATTCGAGGACACCACGGAGATCATGCGCGCCATCGGCCGCGTCGACGGCCTCTCGGAGGAGGAGATCCGCCACGTCACATGGGTAACCAAACCCGAGCCGCTGGTGCCGCGCGAGCGCGTCATGGGCGTGCGCGAGCGGATCGATTACCGCGGCGAGGAAGTGATCCCGCTCAACCGCGAGGACGTGATGTCGGCAATCCGCAAACTCATGGAGGAAGAAAAGGTGGAGGCCATCGCCGTGAGCCTCCTGCACGCCTGGGCGAATCCGGCGCACGAGGAGGCGATCCGCGCGCTGGCGTTGGAAGCGGATCCCTCCAGACAGATTTACTGGTCTTTCGGCAGCGCGCTCTCGCAGGTTGCCGGCGAGTACGCTCGCGGCAACACGGCGATCATGAACAGCTATCTGGGCCCCACCGTGGAGCGCTATCTCAAGGGGCTGGAGCAAAAGCTCGGCGGCGCCGGACTCAAGGGGCCGCTTCTCATCATGCAGGGTAACGGCGGCGTGGCTCATCGCGAGCATGTGACGCCGCTCGCCAATCTCCAGTCGGGTCCGGCTGGAGGCATGATCGCTTCCGCTCACGTGGCCGGCCTGCTGGGTCACAAAAATGTCATCACAACGGACATGGGCGGAACAAGCTTTGATGTCGGGCTGGTGACCGAAGGCTACTGGCGATACGCCCACGAGCCGATCGTGGAGCGCTTCCGCATCCTGCAGCCGATCATCGACATCGAGTCGATCGGCGCCGGCGGAGGGACCATCGCGCGGGTCGAGCCGGAGACCGGCAGGCTCCTGGTCGGGCCGAAGAGCGCGGGAGCGAGCCCGGGCCCAGTGTGCTACGACAGCGGCGGCGAAGAAGTCACAGTCACCGACGCCGATCTGATCCTGGGGATTATCGATCCCCACTACTTCTTGGGAGGAAGGAAGATCCTGAACAAAGCGAAGGCGCAGAAGGCCATCGAAGAAAAGATCGCCCGGCCGCTGGGGCTCAAGCCCGTCGAAGCCGCCGCCGGAGTCTTCGACATCGTCAACAGCAAGATGTCCGACCTCATTCGCCGCCAGGTCGTTCGCACCGGATACCTGCCTGAGGAGTTCGTGATCTTTGCCTTTGGAGGAGCAGGTCCGGTCCACGCCGCCGGTTTTGCCGCCGAGCTAGGCGTGAAAAAGATCTATATCTTCTCCACTTCTCCGGTCTTCTCGGCCTTCGGCGCGGCCGCGGCGGACGTCATCCACTCAAAGGTCATGACCTGCCAATACATCCTGCCGGTCGACCCATCCGCGATCAACCAGCGACTGGACGGGATCGAGACGGACATGAAGGAGATCATGACCGGGGAGGGATTCCGCCCCGAGCAGACCGAGTTCAGACGCTTTTTCACGATGCGCTACCGGAGGCAGACCGCAGGGGTGGAAATGCCCGTTCTGTGGGATCGGTTCACGCCCGAGAGGGGAAATGAGACCCAACGGCTGTTCGAGAAGAAATATGAGGAGCTTTACGGCGTCGGCGCAGGCTATACCAAGGCCGGCATCGAGATCAGCGCGATCCGGGTGGACGCGGTGGGACTCGTTACCAAGCCGGAACTCAAGCCGGTTGGGACGAGAAGCGCGGACCTGAGCCGGGCCTTGAAAGGCAAGCGGGAGGTCTTCTTCACCCGGCCCGAGAGAAAGCTCATCGACACCCCGATTTACGACTACAACCGTCTGGGCGCCGGAACCGTGGTTAAAGGCCCGGGGGTCATCGAGCTTCCCTTCACGACCACCCTCGTGCCGCCGGGGTTCCAGATCACCGTCGATGACTACCTCAACCTCGTCATGGAAATTCTCTAATTAGGATTGAGGACTGAGTGCTGAGTACTGAGACCACACCCAACCCACCGTTTCTCAGCCCTCAGTCTTCGTTGGTCAGTCCTTCTGGCTGTCAATGAGGCAAACGATGAAGAGCGAAGATATCGATCCTGTACGTTACGAGATGTTTTTGCACCGGCTGTGGGCGATCGGGGAAGAGGGGCGCATGACGCTGCCGCGGGTGACCGCCTCGCCCATCGTCTCCCAGGGGGGCGAGTGTATGAGCTCGTTCTACGACGAGGCGGGCACCATGGTGCTGGCCTGCTCGGGCCACCTGAGATTTGCCGCCGCCACCTCCGACGCCATCAAGGTGCTCATCGACTGGTTCGGCCAGTCCCCGGGCTTTTTCGACGGCGATCAGATCTTTTTCAACGATCCCTA
>JACPFH010000496.1 GCA_016183075.1 Deltaproteobacteria bacterium
AACGGTCTCCACGACGTGGTGCAAAAGCTCGCCGATCCTGAACGGGATGGGCTTGAGCTTCATCTCGCCCGCCTCGATCTTGGCCACGTCCAGCAGATCGTTGACCAGACGAGACAGGCGGCTGATGTTACGCTCGGCGATCTCCAGGAATTGCTCCTGCTCCGGGTTGAGAGGTTGGGTTTCCTTGCCCAGGAGGATGTGCAGGGACTGGTCAATGGCGAGCAGCGGAGTTCGCAATTCGTGGGAGACGTGGGCCACGAACTTGGACTTCATCTCGTCGAGCTTCTTTTGCTTGGTGATGTCGCTCAGAACGGCGACCATGCCGACGGTCTCACCCGCCTGGTTTTCGATGATGGCGGAACTCGCTTGCAAGATTTTTCGCGTCTCATCGTCGATGCTCTGGACTGCGATCTCCTTGGTTACCTCGTTGGACTCATCCGCCAGCGGCCCTTTGGTGAGCGCGACGATGTGCTCGGCTTTCAGGCTCTGGCCGATCGGGACGCCCATGCCCGCGTCCTGTTTCATCCCGAGGAGTTTCTCCGCGGCGGGATTCATCATCTGGATCTTGCCCTCGTTATCGACCACGACCAGCCCCTCCGCCAGGCTTCCGATGATGTTCTCCAGACGCTCCCTATGGCCCTGGGCCCTCCGCATTTCTCCCCTCAGCGTCGCAATCTCCTGCTCGTAGCGCGCTTTGAGCTCCCTCAGCTCTGCGAGCTCCTCGGCGTCGCCGTTCTCGGCCTGCGCGCGTTTGGGCACCCGTTTTTCCTCGACGGCGAAGGTCTGGTCGAATTCGCTCTCGGTTACGCCAAGGCTGAGCAATCGCTCTTTAAGTGGCTCCAGGACGCGCTCGCGCGCTTCCTTGCTCGTGAAAAATTTCGCTTTGATTCGGGCCAAGGACTTTGGATCCCCGCCGCTTTCCTCGAAGTTTCGCACGATGAGCTCCAACTTGACCGCATCCGCGCATTGCTGCAGGACGCTCACCAGCTCCTTCACCGATCCGCGGAAATCCTCCGGGGTGTCGAAGCTCTCCACGACCTTTTTAAACTCTTTGGCCAGGCGGGTAACGGTCCGCGAAAAATCCTTTCCTTGCTGAGTAAACGGTCGCGCCAGGTGCTCCCGAAGAAAACGCCCCATGTCTTGCACGATCCGTTTCAAGGACTCCAGGTTGTCCGCGCGGCGCACCATTTGCCGGGCGACGCTCTCCGGCTTTCGCTCCACCTCATAGCTCAGTCGCTCGATATCGAAGTCGATTTCGTTCTCGCTTCCGGTCAGACCGTGCTCGATTACCTCTTCCATCCGCTCAACCGTGCGGCGGGGCACTGCTGAGCCCTTGGCATCAGCCTCGCCCGGGCCCGCCTCGAAATCGGATTTTTTGACTACCTCCTCCTCTTCTTTAATCATCCGGTAGCGGCTGGTGCCGAGGCGGATCCGCTGGAAGGCTTCGGCATCGAATGCCTGCTTAAAGCCGCCCGCTTCTTGCAGAGCCTTTGGCGGCGTGGACATGATCCGGATAAGGGCGCTGAGCTCGGCTTCCGTCATCCCGGGCTCGAAGATCAGGCTCTCGATAAGCAGGGGCTGGCATTCCTTCAGCAAATCTCCAACGCCGGTCTGCTTGCGGTCGAGAGCCTGATCGTTGACGACGATTTTCCCTTCCATGAAGCCGAAGGTGAGATTGCCGGCGGCGCTCAAGGCCCCCGTCAGGGCAGTGAGAAGGTTGCGGAACGCCAACTGCGCGGCTGGATGCGTGGGCGAATACAACCGACACTGTTTTAGGGCCAAGCTAAAAAGCTTGATGATTTCTGCCGCCTGCGTTTCTTTCTCTGCCATGGCTTCTCACTCGTGGCTGCGTCGCCGCCGTTGGCGCTTATCTACGTTCCGTACGGAATCGTGACGGTGAACGTTGAGCCCTTAGCAGGCTTGCTTTTGACCCCAACGGTGCCGCCGAGGAGTTCGGTGAATTTTTTGACGATATAGAGTCCTATACCCATACCCCCATAAGGCCGGGTCGCCGGGCTATCGACCTGATGGAACATCTCGAAGATCCTGGGCAGCGCTTTGCTCGGGATGCCCATCCCCGTGTCGCTGACCTTGAAGCTGACTCTCTT
>JACPFH010000499.1 GCA_016183075.1 Deltaproteobacteria bacterium
CCCGAAGAGTTCGGGCTCAAGGCGTGCCGCTTGGAAGATCTCCATGGCGGCACTCCGGCGGAGTGTGCGACGACTTTGCGCAGTGTCCTCAGCGGTGAGAAAGGGCCCAAGCGCGACGTGGTGCTGCTCAACAGCGGGGCCGCGTTGTATGTGAGCGGAAAAGCAGATTCCATCGCTGCTGGGATGCGCCTGGCGGCGGAATCGATCGACTCCGGGAAGGCCCGGGAAAAGCTCGACCGGTTGGTTCAGATGACGAACACCAACTAATGGCGAAAGGCAAAAGGGGAATTGCGAATAGCGAAGGTCGAATAGCGAAAGGGAGAAATTCGAAATTCGAATTTCGCAATTGACTGATTATGTTCCTGGATGAGATTGCGCAGCATGTTCGGGGAGAGGTGGCACGACGGAACCGCGAAGTTCCGCCATCGTCGCTGCGAGACCGCCCCCTTTTTCATCTTCCGCGGCGGGGCTTCTTGGCTGCCCTGCAGGGAGAAGGGCGGCGCATTATCGCCGAGCTCAAACGCGCCTCGCCATCGCAAGGGGTCATACGGGAAGATTTCGATCCGGTGGGGATCGCTCGAGCCTATGCCGCAGGCGGGGCGAGCGCGATATCGGTCCTGACCGAGGAGCGGTTTTTTCAGGGAAGCCTCCGGTATCTAGAGCAAATCCGGGGCGAAGTATCCTTGCCGCTTTTGTGCAAGGATTTCGTTCTCGATAGCTACCAGCTTGTGGAGGCGAAGAGCTTCGGCGCCGACGCCGTTTTGCTGATCGCCGCGCTTCTTGATCCGCATCAATTGCGGGAATTCGCGGCCGAGGCCCGCGCCCTTTCGCTCGATACCTTGGTCGAGGTCCATACCGAGGCGGAGTTGGAGCAGGCACTGGAAGCCGGTGCTCGACTGATTGGAATCAACAATCGGAATTTGAAAACGTTTGAAGTGAGCCTCGAGACGACGGAGCGGCTGGCGCCGAAAGTGCCGCCCGAAGTGACGATTGTATGCGAGAGCGGGATCGATCAACTGGAGCAGATCCGGCGCGTGGAGCGGCTGGGGGTCCATGTCTTTCTGATCGGCGAAGCGCTCATGCGGGCGCCCGATCCAGTGGCGAAGCTGCGCGAACTACTCTCGTAAATCGTCAATGGTCATTGGAATTACTACTGCGTTACAATGCGTTACTATTCGCTACTGTAACGCAATGGTAACGAGGTAACGGATGGTAACTTATTGAAGATTGACGGTTGACGTTTAACGATTAACGAATCATGGTCAAGGTCAAGGTTTGCGGGATCACCAATATGGAGGACGCGCTGAAGGCGATCGAGTACGGCGCGGACGCGCTCGGCTTCAACTTTTACCCGCCGAGCCCGCGCCGCATCGCGCCGGAGACAGCGCGAGCGATTTTAGCCGATCTGCCGCGAACGCTCTGCAACGTGGCGGAGCCCAAAGAGAGGGTCGAAGAGGTTTTAGGGTTCGGCCTTCTCGAAGGCGGCAGGCAGGCTTTTTGGGGCCTTCAGTTCCACGGTGACGAAAGCCCGGAATACTGCCGCGGCTGGAAGCTCAAAGTCATCAAGGCCTTTCGGATCAAAGACCAGGCGTCGGCAAACCGTCTTAGCGGCTTCCCCGCTGATTTTTATCTCCTCGATGCGTGGGCGCCCGGCTATGGGGGTTCGGGTTCCACTTTCCCGTGGAGTTGGCTTATCGGGCTTAACACGGACAAAATGATTCTCGCCGGCGGTTTGGACATTGACAACGTTCAAGAAGCAATCCGCTTGCTCCGGCCATACGGGGTGGATGTCTGCACCGGGGTCGAGGCCAAGCCGGGGATCAAGGATCATGGGAAACTCAAGGAATTCATCCACGCCGCTAAGACTGCCGGATAAGCGGGGTCACTTCGGCCTCTACGGCGGTCGTTACGTCTCCGAGGCGCTGATGCCGGCGCTGATCGAGCTGGAGAAGGCCTACGCTCGGGTGCGCCGCGACCCCGGTTTTCGCCGCGACTTTCACGGTCAACTGCGGGAATATGCGGGGCGGGAAACTCCGCTCTATTTTGCCGCGGGCCTGAGCGCGAAACTCGGCGGCGCGCGCGTTTATCTAAAGCGCGAGGATCTCTGCCATACCGGAGCCCATAAGATCAATAACACGATCGGCCAGGCCCTGCTGGCCGAGCGGATGGGCAAGCGGCGCATCATCGCGGAAACCGGCGCCGGCCAACACGGTGTGGCCACGGCGACTGTGGCGGCTCGTTTCGGGATGCAGTGCGAGATCTTCATGGGCAAAGAAGATGTCGCGCGGCAGTCGCTCAACGTCTTTCGCATGAAGCTGCTCGGGGCGACGGTGCGGGTCGTGGAGTCGGGCAGTCGGACGCTCAAGGACGCGATGAACGAAGCGCTCCGAG
>JACPFH010000500.1 GCA_016183075.1 Deltaproteobacteria bacterium
TCTTCCCGTACTGACTGAGAGCCGCCCTGAACAGGTCGATCTCCGCCAGGGTCGTGTTGGGATCGTGAGTACCGTAATGGCACTGGAGAGGCACTCTAATACCTTTTAGCTCTGCCGTGTCCGGGAACAGGCTCTGATAGAAAATAACTCCTGCGGTAAACTTCCGTGAGCGGGCCAATCCAAAGAGGGCCAAGCCCCCTCCCATGCAGAAGCCGGACAAAGCGATCTTTTTCGGCCCTACGAAGGGAAGCGAGCGGAGATAAGCGACGCTATCGATGATCTTTTCACAGGCCCGGTCGATGTCGAGAGAGGTCTTGAGATAGGCGCATTGACCGGGATCGCTGCCGATCTTGCCGTCGAACAGATCGGGCGCGAGACAGACAAAGCCTTCCCTGGCGAATCTTCGGGTGATAGCCCGATGCGCGTCGTCGAGGCCGCGGTATCCGTGCAGCAAGACCAGCGCGGGTGTGGGCTTGGGGGTCAGGGGACGGGCGATAAATCCGTCGACGATTTCATCCCGGCTTTTATAGGCGGCATGCATGGAAACGATTCTCTGCTCCATTTTGAATTCCTCAAAGCGGTTTTTGGTCTCAGGAGAACTCCAGCCAATAGCCTTATATATCCTTTCATTCCGCCCCGAAGCAACGGGCAAGCCGCCTTTTACAAGCAGCCGCATCCCTGGTATTCATGAGGCCAGCAGGAATCGAAGGGAGGAGGTGACAGCACCAAGGTGGTGTTCACGGGGAGCGCGGAGTGGCATACTCCGGCGAGCGAGATGGCCGTGACGCAGTTCGAGATCGTCGCCGAGCGGTTGAACCTTGACCGGAACGTGCGGGCAAGGCTCGCCAGGCCCGACCGCGCTTTGGTGATCAGCGTGCCGACGCGGCTGGACGACGGAAGCGTGCATGTCTTTACCGGCTACCGGGTGCAGCATAACGATGTCTTGGGTCCGTTCAAGGGGGGGATACGCTATCACCCGGATGTGGATCTCGGCGAGGTCTGCGCGCTGGCGATGTGGACGACGTGGAAATGCTCGCTGGTGGGGTTGCCGTTTGGCGGCGCCAAGGGCGGAATTGCCTGCGATCCCACCCGGCTTTCGCGCAAGGAGCTGCAGGGAATGACTCGCCGCTACACGGCCGAGATCCGCAATTTCATCGGTCCCGAATTGGATGTGCCCGCCCCGGACATGGGCACCAACGAGCAGGTGATGGTCTGGGTGATGGACACTTACAGTCAGCACAAGGGGCACGCGGTGCCGGGGGTGGTGACAGGTAAGCCGGTGGAGATGGGGGGAACGGTGGGAAGAAGGGAGGCCACGGGGCGAGGGGTGGTCCATTTGATCCGGGAGACCGCCAAACATCTGAACCTGGATCTTTCTCGCTCCACAGCGGCGGTCCAGGGGTTTGGCAATGTGGGTTCGGTTACCGCTGCGGAGTTGGCGAGCTTAGGGGTCAAGATCATCGCGGTCTCCGATCGGACGGGAGGGTTTTATGACGAAAAAGGGCTCCCGATCGACAGGCTTCTCCGGCACCTAGCCGATCATCCTGACCTGGCCGGCTGTCGATTTGGGGAGCCGATCAGCAACGCCGAGCTGCTTGAGTTAAAGTGCGATGTGCTGGTTCCCGCGGCTTTGGGGATGCAGATCACGGCGGAGAACGCCGCAAGATTGAAATGCCGGATCCTGGCCGAAGGCGCCAACGGGCCGACTTCTCTGGAGGCCGACGAGATTCTCGGACAGAAAGGGGTCTTTGTGCTTCCCGACATTCTCGCCAATGCCGGAGGGGTCACGGTGTCCTATTTCGAGTGGGTCCAGGATCTGCAGAACTTCTTCTGGTCCGAGGAGCAAGTCAAGCAACAGCTTCAGCAGATGCTGACACGGGCCTTTCGGGAGGTTCTTGACTTGAGCCAACGCGAGAAGGTTGACATGCGCTCAGCGGCGCTTATGATCGGCATCGACAGGGTCGGAAGGGCTATGCTGCGCCGCGGCCTTTACCCTTAGGGTATAACTCTCTTTTGCACCCCATGCCTCGTGTCTCGACTTCCTGGCTCATTGCCGGTCTGGCTTCTCTCACCCTCGGTTTCTCACGCGGCATTCACTCCTCCTTTGGCGTTTTTTATGTCGCCCTGCTGGAGCGGTTCGCTTGGAGCCGCGGGGCGACCGCCGGGGTGTTTTCCCTGATTCTAGTGGTCGACGCGTTCCTTTCGCCCGTTATCGGCCACCTGCTCGACCGTTATGGCCCGAGGAGAGTTGTGGCGGCCGGCTGTGTGCTTATGGGTTTGGGACTTTTGCTCAGCAGCCAGATCAACAGCCTCTGGCAGTTTTACGTCTTCTTTGGGTTGATTTCTGCTTTGGGTTTGAGCTTTACGGGCATGGTTCCCCATGTGGTCCTGGTCTCCGAGTGGTTTACCTCGAAGCGTGCTTCGGCGCTCGGCGCTGTCTTCGCGGGGGCCGGCGTGGGAATCATGGTTTTGGCTCCAGCGAGCCAGTGGCTGATCTCGAATTGGGGTTGGGCGGGCGCTTTCCGGGTGCTCGCCGCGGTCGCCTTGCTCGGTGTCCTGCCGTTGACCTGGGGCTTTTACCGCCATGGGCCTTATCGGGAGAGGAGCGGCGGCAGAACGGAAGGACAAAATCAGTGGACCGCTCGACTGGCGCTGCGGAGCCTACAGTTCTGGTTTCTTTTTATCGCTCGGATCTTCGCTGCGGGCGGCACGACGGTCATCGTGACGCACCAGGTAGCGCACGTCGTGGATGTCGGCTTCAGCCCGCTTTTTGCCGCGACCGTTTTCGGGCTTATGGGAATGACGAGCACGGGCGGGCGGTTCGTCTTCGGCGTGATCGCCGATCGCTTCTCCAAGCAAGCCGCCTATTCGGCCAATATTCTTACAACGCTCGTTGGCCTGGGCGCTCTGATGGCTGTCACGAACCCTTCTCACGCCTGGCTCCTTTACGTTTACATCATCTTTTTCGGGCTCGGCTTCGGCTCGAGGGCGGTCATCTTCTCCGCGATTACGGCAGATATCTTCGCCGGTAAGGCCTTCGGCGCGATCTACGGCTACTATGCGATCAGTGTCGGCGTGGGCGGCGCGCTCGGCTCCTACTTCGGCGGTCTTTTTTTCGACTTGAGCGGGAGTTACCTCATCTCCTTCGGCCTTGCCTCCCTCGGCCTTGTGCTTTCGGATGTATGCGTCTGGCTCGCTTCCTTTAAATGGGTGGGCTCCTACGACGCACCCCGCTAGCTCGGATTATTCGGCGTGATGACCTCGGAGGCTCCTCGGGAAACGAGCCCTCCGGCCGCAGCCGATGGACAAAGCTCCCTCGGGAAGCGCGCTCTCGGCTGCGGCCGATAGGTTTGTGCCATGAGTCGTGCCGTTTGTGATCGGACGTCCGCAGCCTCGCCCGCGCTCCCCCTCGGTCGCACGCAAACACGTCTGCGGCCTTCTGTCTCGCTTCCCTCGTCGCCGACCGTTTGCCGTTCCGATGGACGGAGCTAGAAATACTCTGGGCTAGCGCGATGATGCTGGCCTTACGCGGCAGAGATAAGATCGGTGGGGAAGGGAGCCGCTGACAGGGTCTGAGAGCTCCGAACCGATCAGGACGCTCGGGTTGGCGCCGCCGTCAGCGAACGGGTTGTAACCGGGAAGTTCAAGCTCCTTACATTCCTGCCACCATCCATGCTGGCAGCAGACCACGCCGGGCAAGATCCTTTCCGTCACTCTGGCCTTGACTTTGATCGCGGCGCGCGGCGTCTCAACCACCATCCACTCTTTGTTCTCAATGCCGTAACGTTTGGCGGTCTCGGGATGGATCTCGGCCGACGGATGCGGCGATGCCCTGCGCAACGTCGGGAGGGCCCTTTGTTGGCTGTGAATAAAGGTCGTGAACTTGGCGTTGGTCAGAACCAGCGGGTAATCCTTAGCGAGATCAGGCTGGCTCACTGGACTTATTGCCGGCTCGACGAATTCAGGAATCGGCGGATAGCCATGAGCGGCGAAGGTGTGGGAGTAGATCTCAACCCTGCGGGAAGGAGTTGCAAAGCCCCCGGGCGCGCCGCCTTCGTTCTTTTGAGCATGCTTCTCGTAGCGGGGCTTTCCCGCCACGGTCATCCCACCGGGTGAAGCTTTCAGTCTCTCCAACGTGATTCCGCTTGGCGCAAGCTCGCACTCGTATGCAGCGTCGATATCGCCGCCCCAGAAGCGATCGCCAAAGCCAAGGCGTTTGGCTAATTCAAAGATCATCCAGGTGTCGGAGCGCCGCTCTCCTAGCGGGGCGACAATGGCCGGGCGATATTGAAGGTGTAACTTGCCCTCCGGCCGGTGCTCGAATCCGGAAGTAACGTTGGACATCTCCAGGAAGCTCGTCGCCGGCAGCACGATATCGCACAGCCCGGCGGTCGGCGTCATGAAAAGCTCGCTGGCAACGCCAAATTCCAAGGCGCAAAAAGCTTCCCGTGCCCGCCGGGACTCTCCCGTGGACATGACAGTATTGGAGCCAAAATTGAGCAACGCTTTGACCGGATACGGCTTACCTTCGAGAATCGCCGTGAAGACGTCATAAGCGGCGCAGTTTCCAGGCTTGGCCGGCGGGCCGATGGGCTTTCGCTCCCTTCCGATTCTCTGCACGGCCATCTCTTTGGGCAGGAATTCCTTGCCGCTCACGTCGTTGAGCGGCGCTTTTGGAAACACGACATTTCCACCGGCCTGATCGATGTCGCCAAGCAGGGCGTAGAGCGTGGCGATTGCGCGGCTCGTTTGCGTCGCATTGGTGTGCTGTCCAACTCCGTTCCACATATACATGCTGACGGGCCGGTTATGGGCGAGAAGATGCGCCGCCTTCCAGACCTTCTCCGCCGCGATCCGGGTGATTTTTTCAGATCGCTCCGGGGCATACCGAGAGGCAATCTCAGCCAGAAACGCGAAAGCGGGCGCGCTGGGAACTCTGCTGGATCGTAAATGGCCGGCTTATCCCCTGCTTCGTCCCAGACCACATAGCGCTGCGGACTTCCGCCCCCGACCAGGTCCGCTTCGGTGACCGCGCGCCCCGTATCACGGTGGAGTAAAAAAGGCCCGTTGGTCCACCGGCGCGCGAATTCCGCGTCGTACCAAGTCTCATCGATCAAGCAGTGAATCAGCGCCAGGGCCAGCGCTCCGTCCGTACCGGGTCTGACCTGCAACGCGATGTCGGCTTGACTGGCAATCCCGATCATACGCGGATCGACCGCGACGATCTTCATGCCCCCCGCACGCGCGGCCACGATGTCATGGGCCAGGATTAGCGAGGTGGAACTCGGGTTATGACCCCAGAGGAGAAAGGTCTTGCTGTTTTTTAGATCCGGCGTGGGTATGTTGTAGCCGAAGGTGTAGCTGAAGCCCGTGTCTTTGTGCCAGTTGCAAACGTGAGTGGTGGAGACCCAGTTCGGGCTGCCGAGGGCGTTGAGAAACCGGCCGAGCCAGCGCTCGGCATCGTCGACGGACGTGCCGCTGCGTGTGCCTTTGGCGAGCGCAATCGCCCGCGCCCCGTAGCGATCGCGAACCTCCGACAACTTCGCCGCGATGGCATCAAGAGCCTCATCCCAAGAGATCCTTGCCCATTTCGGGTCGGGATCGCCCTTGGGAGCCGTACGCTTGAGCGGATAATTAAGCCGGTCTGGATGGTAGAGAAGCTCCGGGGCCGCCTTCCCCTTGATGCAGATCACGCCGCCATTGGGATGGTCCGGATCAGGGTCGAGCCTTACCACCCGACCGTTGTCGACTGTCGTGATCGTCGCGCAGTGCGCCGTGCACAGGGCGCAATATCCCCGGACAGCATATTTTTCGCCTGAATCTTGAGCCGCAGACATGGGAGATCCCGAACGATACTGCAAAATCGGCTTCGCGTAAAGTTGAACAAGCGCTAGGTTTGCACCCCTGACAGATTCGCTGCTATGATTTTCGGCCGAAGAGGAGGTGAGCTATGATGAACCCTTTAAGCTTGTGCACGTTTAGTTTGCTACTGTTGATCATGCTGGCGGGATGGGCACCCCATGCACCTGCGGCGCCCATCGACGAACTGGTGGCTGCCGCCAGGAAAGAAGGGACATTCGATTTCTACGCCCCGTCCACTCTGACTCCTGAGGGCGCTCAGAAGCTGCGTGAAGCGTTCAACAAAAGATACGGTCTTAATGTCAGGTTGCAATTCAATCCCTCAGGAACCATGAACACGGACGTTGCCAAAGTGGCAAGTCTGGCGGCCGCGGGCGTGCCTCCCGAGTGGGATCTGATGGTGGTCCATGACGCGGCCCACGGCACTTTGTGGCTCAAGAAGCTGCACAAGCCGTTTGACTACAAGAAGATGGGTATCGATCCGAAAGTCATCTATTACGACGGCGGCACGATCTCTTTTGCGAACCAGTTTGCCCTACCAGCGTACAACAAGAAAATTCTGCCTCCTCAGGATGTGCCCAAGAATTGGGAGGACCTTCTGGACCCCAAGTGGAAGGGGGGAAAGCTTGGGGTGACCGCGCTCGACCAATTGGCCCGGCTGGCGATCGGGTGGGGAGAGAAGAAAGCTACGGAGTATGTGAAGGCCCTAGCCAGGCAGGAGCCGAGTCTAGGGCAGATGGGACAGCTCTACAGCCGTCTTCAGCTAGGCGAGATCCTCGTCATGGTTACGATCGCCGATTCCTTCATTCACCGGGCAAAGCTGACGGGTGCGCCGATAGTTTTCGCTGAAGACGTTCAGCCGCTGATCGCACCGGCTTACCAGGCAGGTGTCCTGAAGGGCGCTCAGCATCCCAATGTCGGCCATCTCTTTGCAATTTTCCTCACGACTCCCGAGGCGCAGGAGATCTGGGAGAAGTATGCCGGTCAGACCTCCGCTTATATTCCTGGCACGACGGCATACAAGTA
>JACPFH010000501.1 GCA_016183075.1 Deltaproteobacteria bacterium
GATGAACCGCTTTTGCGACCAGCTCTTTCCCCGTACCGCTTTCCCCGTGGATAAATACGGTGGAATCGGTCTTGGCGATCCGGGAAACCACCTCCAACACCCGCTGCATCGGTTCGCTCTTTCCGACGATGCCGGCGAAGCTGTAGCGCTCCTCCACGAGCCCCTTGAGCCTTTTGACCTCCGAGGTGAGCCGCCGATTCTCCAGGGCGCGGTCAATTTGCAACAGCAGCTCCCGAGGGTCGAACGGCTTCGTCACGTAGCTGTAAGCACCCCGCTTCATCGCCTCAACAGCGCTCTCGATGCTCCCATGGGCGGTGAGAATGATCACCGGCATCTCGGGATTCATGGCATGGAGCTGCTCCATGAGCACAAGGCCGTCGTGCCCGGCGAGTTTGAGATCCACGACTGCGAGGTCAAAGAACGCATCTTGCGCTCGAGCCAACGCCTCCTGTTCGTTGAGCGCCGCACCGACCTCGTACTGGGCCGACTCCAAGCGCATGCTTAACAATTCCAGCAGGCTATTATCGTCATCGACCACTAAAATTTTCGCCGTCGCCATCGCCACGCTTAACGCCCCTTCTCTCGCCGTTTTTGCTCGATCTCCACATCCACCTTCTTCAACCGCTCCAGCATCTCGCTGAGCTTTTCGTTCGTCTGGGCCAATCTCTCGCTCGCCTCCAAAACGCCGATCCAAATCTTTGCCTGTTCGAGCAGGGGACTTCCGGGATAATCTCGCGTCAAGCTCTGGAAAAGCCCAACCGCCTTGCGGTAATCTTTTTTCGGATTGCCGGAATGAGCGTAGATCAACCCCATGTGAAAGAGCGCCTCATCCGCCGGCGGTCGACCCATGGAAAGGGACAACGCTTTTTGCTGTTCCCGAAGCGAGCCTTCGTAATCGTCCCGCGCCAACAGCTTCTGCCCGAGCCGCAGGGCTTCCCGGGCCTCATCGCGCTCCGCGACTCGCCCTAAGATCGCGCAGCCGCCGGACGCGAACAACATCAAACCGGCAAGACAAATATAAATGTACTTCCTTGCCCGGATTCGCTGTCTGCCCATACCCTGCCCCCATGGGATGTAATAATGTGTCGGACGAAAGCCAACCCCAACCCGCTGCCCTGGATGCGCCCGGAGCCCGGGATGTTTCCCTGGCGGTATTTGTCGAAAATAGTCGCGAGACTTTCCCGCGGTATGCCGGGACCCGTATCGATGACCCGAACCTCCACTTCCGCGTCCGTGCGCGCAGCCGAAACCGTGACGACCCCGTTTTCAGGGGTAAACTTGAGAGCGTTGCCGATCAAATTTCTCAGCACCTGAAGGATCCTCTCGCCGTCCGCGTTGATGGCGGGAAGCTCATGGTTGCATTTCGATTCCAGGCGGATTCTTTTGGCTTCGGCCAAGGGCCCCAACTCGACCATGGCCTTCTGAATCAACGGCGCCAGGCTGATCGGAGCCAGGCTGTAGGTCATCATTCCCGCCTCCATCTTGGAGAGATCCAACAGAGAGTTCACCAAGTCGATCAGCCGGTTGCTTTCTTCGGACAGGATGCTCAAGAGCCTCCTTTGCTTCCCTGTTACTACGCCCCCGACCCCATCCAGCAGCAAGCCGGTTGCTTCTTTGATGGAGGTTAGCGGCGTACGCAACTCGTGGGACATCATGGAATAAAAGTCGGTTTTCATGCGATCGATCTCGCCGAGCTTACGGCACATGAAATTAAAGCCCTCGGCCAGCTCGGCGATCTCAGGGGGGGAGCCAATCCTGACATCGGCCTCAAACCGGCCCCTGGCGATTTCCCGGGTCTTGCGCTTCAGGACTTCCACCGGCCGGGCGATGCCCCGGGTGATCAGGAAGGAGATAGCGACAACCAGGAGGAGCGAGACCGCGCCGATGAAGAGGGTCATTTGCCAGGCCCCGCGCCCCGCGGCGGACAAACTCGTCATTTTCTCGTGCGTGCTCGCCTCGCTGTAAGCCTTGAGCGTATCCAGCTCCGCGAGCACCCCCTCCGTCGCTTGCTCTTTCTCGCTCCGATACCGCTCCCGCGGGTAGGGTTGCCCGGTTCGCAGATGCTCGACCTCGCTGTCGACCAGATCCATGTACCGCTCATAGTGTCCTCGCAACCGCCGCAGGTGCTCACTTGCCGTTGCATCCGCGATCGGAGTGATCTCCTCCAGATACCGCTCGAAATCGCTCTGGAAGAGCAAAAACTGATCGTACAGGGTGTCGTCCTTGGCGATCAGGAATTTTCTCTCGTAGCGCACCTGGGAGAGAAACGCTCCGGTGAGCTTTTTCTCGTAGTCGCCCAGCCGAACGTCCGTCTCCAGCAGCGAGCGCACAACCCGGTTCAAACGATCGAGCTGGAAGACCGCATACAGGCTCACCGCCAAGAGCAGAGCGGCAACGCCGAGATAACCGAGAGCTAGACGAGAAAAAAGCGTTAGCCTCATCGTTACGACCTCCGCGCACCGAGCGCGAAAGCCTCGCCGCTACCGCTGCCGAGCTAAAAGCCGGGGAGCTTTTTTTCCCCGCTGTCCGCGGCAAGGAGCTTTTGACCGAATTGGTCCAGGCGCTTTTCCGCGCTTTGAAAGCTGGCTTGGGCATGGCCGAGGTGTTTCCCGATGAGTTGAAATTCGTCTTTGAACTTGGCGAAGTCACCCTCAAGCCGGCTGAGATACTGGATGATCTCTTTCGCCCGTTCCTCGATCTTCATCCCTTTGAGCCCCAGCACGATCGCCTGGAGGTATGCGTAGAAACTGTTCGGAGAAACCGGAATCACCCTCTTGGCAAGCGCATATTGACTCAGGCTTCGTTCTCCGCCGAGGACATCGTCTTTGATGATAGTCTCATAGTAGACGTTCTCGGCGGGAATATACATAAGGGCGAAATCGTAGGTTCCTTCGTCCGGAAGAATGTACTTTGTCGCGATGGCATCGACGTGCTTTTTCACGTCGGCGACAAACTGGCGCCGCGCCTTGGTCTTTTCCTCCTCCGTCACGCCTTCCAACATCCGCCGAAAATTCTCCAGCGGGAACTTGGAATCCACCGGAACCAACGACCCTCCGAGCTTGATGACCGCGTCCACCTTCTCCCCGCTTCGAAAGGCGAATTGCATAGTGAAATGATCTGGAGGAAGGATCTGGCTCAACAGATCGCCGAGAAAAAACTCTCCCAAACCTCCCCTTAGCTTGGGCGCGCGCAAGATTTCCTGCAAGGACGCGATGTCTTTCCCCACCTCGTAAATCTTTCGGTTGGCTTCCTCCAGGCCACCGAGGCTCCGCTGCACGTTGCCCACCACCCGCGCGGCATTGTCCAGCCGCTCTCCAAGGGTCTGCTGGGTCTTCAGCAAAACCTCAGAGTTCTCTTTGAGCCGCTCATTTACATTGCCCAGAAGCTGCCCCAACTGCGTGTGAATGAGCTGGGTGTTGCTGTCCAAGACATGCGCGAACTGGCTGCGCACCTGATCGATCTGCTGCTGAATCATCAGCAAGGACTGATCTTCCTTTCGCCCCGCCAGAAGAATCTTGAGATGGCGCAAAAAAAGCCACCCCAAGAACCCCAGGCCCCCAAGCAAGACGACAATGAGGGTGATGAGGACAGGATTAATCGATTCCACGATTTTCCGACATGCCGTCAGAGAAGTCGCACGGCATATTCCAAAAGGTCGCTGATCTTACGAATCTGCGTCGCGCGTAGCGATCTCTCTTCGGGTGGAGAGGAAAAATAGCGTTCCACGCTGTGCTTGAGATTCCATTCCAGGAGCTCCACGCACTGCTCAAGGCTGACCCTTTCCGAGCGCCGCCGCCGCGCTTGGTAGAGCTCTTTGATCCGTATAACCTGCCCCATATTATAATACCGTAGCTTATGGAGGAGCGAAGCCTGATGTCAAGGGGGAAGTGGCTCCTGTTGGGTGACGCAATGGATGGCGCCAAAGCCGGGGACGAGCGCCGTGCAGGGAATGCCGACGATTTTCCGGTCAGGAAATAGCTCCGCCAGTATTCCCAGGGCCCTATCGTCATTGGGATGACCGTAGGTCGGGACCAGAACCAGCCCGTTGGCGATGTAAAAATTGGCGTAGCTAGCAGGCATCCTGCTGCCTTCAACGACGACCCGACCGGGCATGGGAAGCGGCACAACGGCAATCCTCTTTCCGTTTTGATCTGTCGCCGCTTCCAGACGCTCGAAGTTCTCCCACAGCGCCGCGTAATTTTCATCGGTCGCGTCGTCTTCGAGACAGCAGACGATGGTGGTCGCGTTGACGAATCTTGCGACGTCGTCGACGTGACCGTCCGTATCGTCCCCCTCGATGCCGCGGCCCAGCCAGATGAACTGGCGCACGTTGAGAAAGTTCTCAAGCACGTGCTCGATCTGGCTTCGGCTTAAGTGGGGGTTACGATTGGGGTTCAAAAGACACTGCTCGGTCGTCAGGCAGGTGCCGAGCCCGTTAACATCGATAGAACCCCCTTCCAGGACAACCCCGGGCTCGAAGACCGCCGCGCCGATGAGCTTCGCCAATGTCCGGTTTACGCCGTCGTCCCGAACGTAGTCCGGATACTTCCGGCCCCAGGCATTGAAAATCCAGTCAACGAAAGCGAGTGGTTCAGTCTTTCTACGGGTAAGAAATGTCGGGCCGTAGTCGCGGATCCAGACATCCACGGTGGGAATCCGGTGGATCGAAACCCGTTCCATGTTCGCGCCCGCCGATCTTAGCCCGCCGGTCACTTCGGCCTCAGCCCGCTCACGGTTGACGAGCAGGCAAACCTGTTCTGCCGGAGAGAGCGCCCGCGCCATTTGAACCCAAATCTCCTTGACGAGCGCCAGTTGAAATGGATCGGGCCACGTCTCAGGGTTGTGCGGCCATGCGAGCCAGGTAGCTCGATGGGCCTCCCACTCTGCCGGCATACGATAGCCGAGCTCGCGCGGCGTGGATTTCCGGGAGTCAATGGTCATGGGTCAATCGTCAATCGACATAGCATGAAGGTGCGGGGCTTCGGGAACGGAAGCGGTTGACTATTGACGATTGACTGTTGACCGCCCGCTTCGGCGCGCGGCCTGATCGAGAAAGCGCGCCGCGAGCGCGCCGTAGGCGTCGATGCGCCGGTCCCTCAAAAACGGCCAGCTCTGGCGCGTCTCGTCGATCTGCTTCAGATCGCAGCGGGCCACGACGACCTCATCGCGATTCATTCCGGCCCGGGCGACCACCTCGCCCATAGGATTGGCGACAAAGGAGTTGCCCCAAAACCTGAGCTTGCCCTCACGCCCGACCCGGTTGGCTGCCGCCACAAAAACGCCGTTGGCGACTGCATGGCCGCGCTGCACGAGCTCCCAGGCGCTCAGCTGAGCCTGGGCAAGAGTTCGCGGCTCATCGGGCAACCAACCGATCGCCGTAGGATAGAAAACGATTTGCGCCCCCGAAAGGGAGGTGAGCCGGGCGGCTTCGGGAAACCACTGGTCCCAGCAGACCAACACGCCGACTCTCGCATAGCGGGTGGGGAAGCTTGGAAAACCCAGGTCTCCGGGCGCGAAATAGAATTTTTCATAATAGCAAGGGTCGTCCGGGATGTGCATTTTCCGATACTGTCCCCGGATCGAGCCGTCGGCGTCCAAGACAACGGCCGTGTTGTGGTATAGCCCGGCCGAACGTCGCTCGAAGATCGACGCGATGATCACGATCTTTTTCCGCCGCGCCAGCCGCCCCAGTGCCTCCGTCGTCCGCCCCGGAACGGGCTCGGCCAGCCGAAAATTTTTCGCATCCTCGCTCTGGGGAAAATAGCGCGAGCAGAATAACTCCTGCAGGCAGACGACCTTCGCTCCTTTTTTTGCCGCCGCCTCGATCCCGGAAACGGCCTTGCGCAGGTTGGCGCTCGGGTCCTCGCTCGCGCTCATCTGCACGAGGCCAACCGAGATCTCTTCGCTATTTTTTTTTCCCGCCACCCGCAAAAGCCTCTGCCGCTTTCGGC
>JACPFH010000492.1 GCA_016183075.1 Deltaproteobacteria bacterium
CCGGCTGGAAAGGCTGGAGCGGATGATGTAGGGGGATTAGGGACATCCTATAATCTCCTTGTCAAGTCTTTTGTGAAGAGGTAGCAGAAACAGCCAGTTGCAGTTTGCGCCGTATCGAGCGCGCACTTCTCCACCGGGCGTTTCAACACAGCCCGCCCTCAAAGTCAGCGGCGAGTCTCTCACTTCGTTGGAACTCTGAAAGCCGGGGTCATTGCTTGACTTTACACATTCCGCTGTCCAGATTGGCGCCGATCGCTAGGCAGTTGCGGCTGGAATTTGGCGGGGCGTTGTATCATGTCACGGCGCACGGGAACGCCCGGCACGCCTTTATGCCGACGATCAGGATCGAGCCCGCTTCCTGGACCTGCTCGGACGGGAGATCGAGCAGCAGAGGTGGCGCTGCTACGCGTACTGCCTGATGGGCAATCACTATCATGTGCTGTTGGAGACGCCTGAGCCGAGTTTGAGCCAGGGCATGCGGCGGCTCAATGGCGTCTGTAGGCGCTATAGAGTACGTTTTTGACTAGCTTGACAAACGTTTTTGCCCTCTCTGCCACTAGTAAGTGAGACACTTACCCACCCTGGGTTTAGTGTCGAGGGCGGGGGAACCACGGTCGAACTTCCCACGCTCAACGCGTCGGCCGAGCGTTTGGCCGTCTTAGGGGGCCTGCCACCGGTGGTTCCGCCGGAGATAATCCCCAACCTCCTGCTGCGCCTCCTCAACATCGAGCGAGTCAATTTGAAGCTAAAACCGCCTCAGTAAAGCGACGGCGGCGGCTCAAACTCGCTTACTCTCACTTTCAGCATCGCGGCCATCATGGAGTAGTCCACGTTGAGCTTGATCGGCCTTGGAATCGACGACCCGTACAGCGAACGGGAGGGCAGGAACTGGGGCACGCTAGTGGATAGCGGCCGGCGCTCAATGCTCGGCTACCGGACTCACGGCTATAAAAGGCATTGACAAAGCCGCGATGGCGCGATAGTAAAAATAGGTCTGCCGATTTGCGCAACTGGCGTCTGCGTGGAATTAACCACGAGGGAGCGCAAAGCGTTAAGAAGGCCGAACGCCTGGGTCTCTTAAAGGAGAGGTTCCAGGCTTTTTTATTTTTGGGATGAAAAATCGCCGCGCCCCTCCGCTCTGGAGGTGGCGGCCATTGCGGTTATATAATTCTCGCGCCAACGGGAGAAAACAATGATCAAACAGTATCTGCTCTCGCCCGGTCCTACGCCGATTCCCGACCAAGTCCAGCGGGCCATGGCCGCAACCATGATTCACCATCGGACCCCGGAGTTCAGCAAAATATTCATTGAAGCGAGGGAATCTCTCAAGCGCCTGTTCGGTACTCACAACGATGTCTTGATTCTCGCCTCCTCCGGCACGGGGGCGATGGAAGCGGCGGTGTCCAATCTGTTCTCGCCGGGCGACAAAGTCCTTGTGGTCAATGGGGGGAAATTTGGCGAGCGCTGGGTTAGGATCTCGCAGGCATACGGCCTGGAGCCGGTTCAACTCAAGGTCGAATGGGGAAAAGCCGTCAAGATAGACCTCGTGGAAAAGCACTTGAAGGTATACCCGGAAATCCGCGGCATTCTCGTACAGGCAAGCGAGACTTCCACCACGGCGCTCCATCCGGTGCGCGAGATCGCCGACCTCACGCGTGACGGCCCCCTGCTCATCGTCGATGGGATCACCGCGGTCGGCGTCCTTCCGGTTCCCCTGGACGCGTGGGGGATCGACGTCTTGGTTACAGGATCCCAAAAGGCGCTGATGCTGCCACCCGGACTGGGATTCATCGCGCTGAGCGAGCGGGCCTGGAAACGAACCGAAGCCGCGAAGCTTCCCCGCTTCTACTTTGACTTGAGGCTGGAGCGTAAGAGCCAGCAGAAAGGCAGCACGGCGTTCACGCCGGCGGTCTCGCTGGTCTTTGGCCTCCAGGCGGCTTTAGAAATGATGGAAAAGGAAGGATTGGAGCGGGTTTACGCCCGCCACGATCGGATGGCGCGCGCGACGCGCGCGGCTGCCACCGCCCTGGGACTGAAGCTGCTTGCTCCGGAAAACCCCAGCCCGGCGGCCACGGGGATCATGCTGCCCGAGGGCATCGACGGCGATAAGCTGCTGGACCTGCTTCGCGAGCAGATGGGCATCACGTTTGCCGAAGGGCAGGACGACCTGCAGGGGAAAATCATCCGCATCGCCCATGTCGGTTACATGGGCGCTTTCGATATCGTGGTCGCGGTCGGCGCGCTCGAGATGGCGCTCAGAAAATTCGGTTATCCGGTCAAGCTGGGCCACGGAGTCGCCGCCGCTCAGGAAATTCTCATGGAGGCCCTCGAGTCATGAAAATTCTCGTCACGGATCCTTTGGCGCCCCAAGGGCTGGAAGTGTTGCAGCACGCCCCTGGTTTCGAGGTGGAGGAGCGCATCGGGCTCAAGCCCGAGGAGATTAAAAAGATCCTCGGTGATTACCATGCCTGGGTCATTCGCAGCGGCACTAAGGTCACCGCTGACGTCCTCGAAACCGCGCGCAACCTCAAGGTCATCGGCAGGGCCGGAATCGGAGTCGACAACGTCGACGTGGAGGCCGCGAGCCGAAAAGGGATCGTCGTCATGAACACTCCCGGCGGTAACAACGTCACCACCGCCGAGCACACGATCTCGCTCATGCTCGCTCTTGCCCGCCATATCCCGCAGGCGGCGGCTTCGCTCAAAAAGGGGGAATGGAAAAGGAATAAGTTTGTCGGCGTCGAGCTCTGCAACAAGACCCTCGGGATCATCGGCCTGGGCAATGTCGGGCGGATCGTCGCCGAGAGAGCGCTGGGATTGCGAATGAAGGTTTTGGCGCATGACCCCTACGTTCCGCCCGAGAACGCCGCCAGGCTCGGCGTGGAGATGGTGAACCTGGAGGAGATCTACGAGAAGTCGGATTTCGTCACCGTCCATGTCCCGCTGACCAGCGAGACGCGCGGCCTGATCAATCGGGACGCCATCGCGAAGATGAAACAAGGCGTGCGCATTATCAACTGCGCTCGGGGCGGCATCGTCGATGAAAAAGATCTGGAGGAAGCGCTGCGAGCGGGAAAAGTGGCGGGGGCGGCATTGGACGTCTTTGTCGACGAGCCCCCTCCTGCGGACCACCCGCTCATCAAAATGGAGCAGGTGGTGACGACTCCCCATCTAGGCGCGTCGACGGACGAAGCCCAGCTCAACGTGGCGATCGCGGTGGCCGAGCAGATCATCGATTATCTGACCCGCGGAGTCATCCGCTACGCGGTGAATGTCCCGGCGGTCAGCGCCGAGCTGCTAAGCGCCCTCAGGCCTTATCTCACGCTCGGCGAGAAGCTCGGGAGCCTTCAGGTCCAGATGTTCGCCAGGCTACCCCAAGAAATTTATATCGAATACAGCGGCGTGGTCACCCAGTACGATGTCGCGCCGCTGACTCTGGCCGTTCTCAAGGGGCTGTTGTCGCCGGCTATGGAATCGAGCGTGAACTACGTCAACGCCCCGGTGGTGGCGCGCGAGCGCGGCATCAAAGTCGTGGAAAGCAAAAGCAGCCGTGCCACCGACTTTGCGAGCTCTATTACCGTGCGCGGCAAGAGCCGGGACAAAGAGATCGAAATCGAAGGGGCGATCTTCGGGAACAACAACCCGAGGATCGTCAAGATCAACAACTTCTACCTTGAGGCGGTGCCCGAGGGCCACATCATCATCCTGCACAATCGCGACACTCCCGGGGTGGTCGGCACCATCGGCACTCTGCTCGGGGAAAAAGGGATCAACATCGCGGGCCTGGAGCTGGGGCGGGAAAAAGTGGGCGGGATGGCGATCGCGCTGGTCCATGTGGACGAACCGGTTCCGAAGGAGACCCTGGCTGCTCTGCGCAAACTGCCGAACATCATCACCGTGGATCTGGTGAAACTGTGATGAAGCAGGACCGAAGACCGCCGACCGCAGACCGGTCAGCCGTCGTCGGTCTTCGGTCATAGATCCGGGTTTCAAAGATGGCCAACGTCGCTGTCATCGGGGCCCAGTGGGGAGACGAAGGGAAAGGCAAGGTCGTTGACCTGTTCTCCCGGGACGCCGATATCGTCGTGCGATTTCAGGGGGGCAACAACGCCGGGCACACCCTCGTCGTCGACGGCGAGAAGACCGTTCTACACCTCATCCCCTCCGGCGCGCTGCATCCCAACAAACTCTGCATTATCGGAAACGGCGTCGTCGTCGATCCGCAAGTCCTGCTGGAGGAGATCCGCGGCCTTAAAGAACGGGGCTACCTGAAGGACGATTCCCTCCTCAAGATCAGCGAGCAGGCGCACCTGATCATGCCCTATCACAAATCCGTGGATCAGGCACGGGAGCGCTTGAGGGGAAAGGGCAAGATCGGCACCACGGGGCGCGGGATCGGACCGACCTACGAGGATAAGGTCGCGCGCGTCGGAATCCGGTTCGTCGACCTGCTCGATGAGAAAACCTTTAAGGAGAAGCTCAAGCACAACATCGAGGAGAAAAATATCTATCTCAAGGCGATACTCAAAGAAAAGACGCTCGACTTCCGTTCCATCTATGAGACCTATTGCCGCTACCGGGATACGCTCGAGGGGTATGTCGCCGACACGGCGCTGCTGCTCCACCGGGAGATCAAAGCCGGGAAAAAGGTGCTCTTCGGGGGCGCCCAGGGGACTCTGCTCGACGTCGACCACGGAACCTATCCATTCGTGACCTCTTCCAACGCGGTTATCGGCGGGGTCTGCACCCGAGCCGGAATCGGCCCGCGCAGCATCCAAGAGATCATCGGCATCTCCAAGGCCTACACGACCCGCGTGGGAAGCGGCCCATTCCCAACCGAGCTCACGGGGGCCGAAGGCGAAAAGCTCAAGTACGACGGAGACGAATTCGGCGCTACCACGGGCCGGCCGCGCCGCTGCGGCTGGTTTGACGCGGTCGGCGCCCGCTATGCCGTGCGCATCAACGGTATGACCGGCATCGCGTTGACGAAGCTCGACGTTCTTACGGGCTTCAAGACCATCAAGATCCTGGAGCAGGCCGAGCCCGCGTGGGAGGAGCTGGAGGGTTGGGACACGCAAATCTCCGGCGCTAAGGAACTCTCCGATCTGCCCGCCAGCGCCCAACGTTACGTGCGCCGGCTCGAGGAGATCCTCGAGACCGAACTGGTTTTGGTTTCGATCGGGCCGTCGAGAGACCAGACGATCATGCTGCGAAATCCTTTCCGCTAACGCGCAGCTCACGGAAGTTAGTTCGACGACTTCTCCGCCTTCGGCCCCTCATGTTTTCTCGGATCGGCCTCAGCCGTGACTTTCGAGCGCCGCACCAAAATGGCCTGCACCACCCCCAACGAGGTTCGCTCCTTTACGACATGACCTCGCCGTTCCAGAGAGTGGCGCAAAGGATCCGGCACCTTGTTTTCCACCGCCAACTCGTCGGGCATCCACTGGTGATGGATCCGCGGCGCCTCAAGCGCCTTCTTCAACCGCATGCGATAATCCAAGACGTTAAGAATGGTCTGAAGCGTGGCGGAGATGATGCGCGGCCCGCCGGAGGCCCCGACGATCAAGACCGGTCGATCGCCCCGGAGAATGATGGTCGGGGTCATGCTGCTCAACGGTCTCTTTTTAGGCTCGATGGAGTTGGCTTCGTTGCCGATCAGGCCATACACGTTGGGGACGCCGGGCTGGAGGGAAAAATCGTCCATCTCGTTATTCAGGATGATGCCGGCTCCCGCAACAAGGATTTTCGACCCGAACTGGGTATTGATGGTCAAAGTAGATGAGACGGCATTGCCGAACTGATCCAAAACCCCGAAATGCGTCGTTCCCCCCGCCTCAGGTTTGAAAGCGGCAAGACCATAAAATTTCGGCGCGTGCGTGCGTACCGGAGAGAAACGGCCGCGGCTCCACGCCGCGTATTCTTTCGACAGGAGCCTTTCCGTGGGCACCCGAACGAAGTCCGGGTCGCCCAAGTACTGGGCGCGATCGCCGAATGCCTGCTTCATGGTCTCCGTTAAGAGATGCAGATAAGTCGGCGAGTTGTGGGGAAACAGACCGACCTGGTAGCCGGCCAGGACGTTGAGCATCTGGATCAGCGCAATTCCGCCGGAGCTCGGCGGCGGCATCGTGATGACCACCCACCTGCGGTAGCTGCCGATGAGCGGCGCCCGCCACGCCGGCTTATAGCTTTTTAGGTCTTCGAGGGTGAGGATACCGCCCTCCTTCTTCAGCCGATCGGCGATCGCCTGACCGATCCATCCGTCGTAAAAAACCTGTGGTCCCTTCTCGGCAATCGCTCCGAGCGCGCTGGCCAACTGCGGCTGGCGGATACGATCCCCTTCGGACGGCACTTCCTCCCCCTTGAGAAAAACCCGAGCCAGATCCGTGGACTTCCGAATCAGCGGAAGCTGCTGTTCGATCGCCCGGCGGAGAGAAGCGTGGAGCGGAAAGCCTTCCGCCGCATAGCGGGTCGCCGGGGCCATCACCGCCGAAAGAGGCAGCCGGCCGAAGCGCTTCAGCGCTTCGGCGAGTCCGGCAACCTGGCCAGGCACGGCCACGGCAAGCGGGCCATTGAGGCTCAAATTGGGAACCACCTTGCCCCCTTTCACAAAAAGATCCTTGCGCGCCGCGGCGGGCGCGGTCTCGCGAAAATCAAGAACATGGGCTTTCCGCTCCTTCGCCTGATAGATCACCATGAAGCCACCGCCGCCGATTCCCGATGAGGCCGGATCGA
>JACPFH010000487.1 GCA_016183075.1 Deltaproteobacteria bacterium
AATCCATTGGCAAAGTAACGAAGGACTTCTGATAAGCCGATGATCAGAATGCCAATAAAGAGGGATTTACGTATACCCCACTTATCGATAACAGCTCCAGCTACTAGGGCAACCGCTATATAGGTCAGGGGCCAAGACCCTAAAATAAGGCCCATCTGCGAATAGGAGATGTTCAGGTCTCTGAGGACTGGGGTGACAAGAGGGGCCATGGAACGGGCAACGACTCCAAAAGCCGTGTATAATAGCCATATCAACCCGAGCATGACCCACCGGTAGCGCTTCTCATAGGGTTCCGCTTCCGCCACCGTGTCAAAGGAAGACGGTTTTCGATAGCTCATCTCTTGGTTCGAGTTGCGGCGTGCTTTTCGATAGAAGCAATCAATTGGTTAAAATCCGCGTCTTGAGGCATGAGCGATTTGTGCTTCAATAAAATGGAGTCGTGTCCTTTTGCTCCGAGGCCGAGCTCGATGGCGCGCTTGATCTGGCGCTGCTCCCAGACATTCTTGCCGGCTACGTCTCTGGCTTTACCGAAATGCTTGATCAGCGCAAGGCCTATGATATCGGCGGCGATGCGATCGCCGCTTGCCGCGATGATGCCGGTCTTCTCCACCGCTCCGGACCACGGGCCTCCGGAGACCATGGCTTTGGTGCCGTCCACGATGTTCAGGTGCGGCTGATAGGCGAGATTGAGCTCCGCGATGATCTCTTCCCAATGGCTCGCATCGATCAGGTAAGGCCGCTGGCGACCATGGGTGGCGCCGATGAAGTTCTTCAGGCAAAGGGAATAGGTTGCGCTTCGGTGGGTTTTGATGACGGGAAGGTTGATTACCCGGTCGGCCTTATAGATCCACTCCGAAACGTAGGCCTCGCGGAGGTAATTGGCCTGGGGGAGATCGATTTTGACCCAGCCGTGATCCTCCAGGAAGAGGGGCTCTGCGCCGGTCTCTTCAGCCACTTTGAGGATACCGGTTCTCGCCATGTTCTTTCTGGTCGGCAGGGTCAATAGGGCCGACATGTCCCCGACGTAGATCTTTCGCGCGCCCGCCTGCTTTACGAGATGAATAGCCGCTCGAATCACTTCGGGATTGGTGGTTGCCGGAGAAGGCTCGCCGGAAACGACATTGGGTTTGAGCAGGACCGTTTGGCCCCTGACGGCGAGTTTCTCTATGCCGCCGATCAGGTCGATCGCCTCGCGCACCATTTGGCCGACATTGTCCCCGCGCACAAGGCTGACTAACGCTTTATCGCCTTCCGTGAAATGGTTGGGGAGCTTGGGTTGGACGGGGAGAACGGTTTGTGGTTTAGAAAGAAGATTTTTTAGGGTGGTTCGCCAGCGAAAAAGCGCAACAGAGACAACTAGGAGCGAGACAAGATAGAGGATGGATCGGCGCGAGAGGGTCATGATTGGACTGGACTCGCCGCAACCCGTTCGGCTAGCTCACGGCAGCTCGAAGTCCGGCCGACGCCTGAGCCTATCGGCCCATCCGGGCCCGCTCAGAGTCGCGATCCTGAGGCTGTCGACGAATCGCAGGCTCACAGCCCCATCTTCTTTAGAACCTCTTTACCCGAACTTCGAGCCGGCGCCTCACCGGGAAGATAAAGCATGATGCCGCCCCGCGCGGGTCGGATCTCGATGGCTCCTTCGGAAGCCAGTTGGTTGGTGCATTTGACGGGATCTTCGTTAAAGTAGGCGCGAAACGCCTCGTTGAAGCCGGAAAAGACCGAATGGATGCCTTTGTACGGGTCTTTCCTCAGGGTTACGATCGCCTTTTTAACAAATTCCGCAGGGGCTACCTTCTGTCCTTCGTTTGGTTCCGCCATGACCCGCCTCCCCTTATACGGTGATGGTTCTTGGGCTTACTTCCCGCCGATCTTGCGGAGCAGCCGCGCCAACGGATCGTAGAATTCGTCAACCACACGTTCTTTGAGAGGGATGATCGCATTATCGGTGATCTTGATGTGCTCGGGGCAGACTTCCGTGCAGCATTTCGTGATGTTGCAAAAGCCGAGCCCCTCCATCTCCTTGGTCAGCTCCAGGCGGTCATTGATATCCAGCGGATGCATTTCCAGCGCTGCCAGGCGGACGAAGAAGCGCGGGCCGGCAAAGTATTTCTTGTTCTCTTCGTGATCACGGATGACATGGCAGACGTTCTGGCATAGAAAGCACTCGATGCATTTATGAAATTCCTGGACCCGGTCGATGTCTTCCTGGAACATGCGCCGCGTCCCGTCCGGATCTTTGGCTTTCGGTTTGAAAGCCGGAATCCGCTTCGCCCGCTCGAAATTGAACGACACATCCGTGACCAGATCCCGTATGATGGGGAAGGTCTTCATCGGCGCCACGGTAATGGTCTCCCCGGGACGAAACAGATCCATTCTCGTCATGCACATAAGCCGGGGCTTGCCGTTGATCTCCGCGCTGCACGATCCGCATTTCCCTGCTTTGCAGTTCCAGCGCACGGCCAGGTCGCCCGCGTGGGCGGCCTGGATCGCGTGGATGACGTCCAGGACCACCATCCCCTCGCCCGCGGGAACGCGATACTCACAGAAGCCGCCTCCTTTGGCGTCGCCGCGCCAAACCCGCATCTCTACTTCTTGAGTCGCCATTACTGCTGTTCC
>JACPFH010000525.1 GCA_016183075.1 Deltaproteobacteria bacterium
CCAGGGGTAGGGGTATAAGCAGACTGGATGCCCGCCTGCGCGGGCATGACGGAGACAGGCCAGCGAGTGGACTGTAATGTCTACTTACCAGTGAACTCGTTAATAAGCGAAGAACACAACGATGAGCGAGCGCCGTCCCACACAGAACGTCCAACGAGAAAGCCTGATCGAAGGCGGGCCGGGATTTTGGCCGAGCATCATAGAGCTTCCCCAACATCTCACGCTCTCAGCTTTGAGCTATGGGGTCACGGCGTGGCTTTTTGCAGTCACAGGCCCATTTCTGATCTACGTCACCGCGGCGCAGCAGGGCAATCTCTCGGAAGTTGAGTTCAATACCTGGATCTTTGGGGGCTATTTCATCTGCGGCGCCCTCAGTGTCCCGCTCACGCTTTATTACCGCCAGCCGCTTTTGGCTGTGATAACCATCCCCGGAGGGGTGCTGGCCGGCGTCGCTCTCACCCATCTGAGTTTCTCCGAGGTTACCGGCGCTTACCTCCTGACAGGCATTTTGGTCACGGCTCTCGGGCTTAGCGGTCTCGTCAAGCGCGCCATGGCCTGGCTCCCTATGCCGATTTCCATGGCCATGGTGGCCGGAGTGCTCCTCCCGTTCGGGATGGGAATGGTTCGGGCGGTCAACGATGCCCCGGCTCTCTCGCTGCTGACCTTCGCCGGATTCCTGGCGGTCTCTCTGGCACGCTCCGTAGCGGAGCGATTTCCTCCTGTCCTGGGCGCCATCGCCGTCGGGCTCTTCGCCGCAACCGCCCTGGGCGACGCGGACTGGACGCACATGAGGTTTCAGATCGCCGAGCCGGTGCTCGTCGGCCCCGCGTTCACGCTGGCGGCCGCTGCGGAGCTCGTCATCCCCCTCGCGCTGACCGTCATCGCCGTCCAGAACGCCCAGGGCATCGGGATTCTCCAGAACACGGGATACCAGCCGCCGGTGAACGCGATCACAATAGCGAGCGGGATCGGCTCATTCGGGATCGGCTCATTGCTCGTGGCACCCTTTGGCAGCCAGTCAACCTCGATTGCCGGTCCGATGACCGGAATCGTAACCAACCCGATGGTCGGAAAAAAAGAAGGAAGATACGCGGCGGCGATCGTCACCGCGGTCCTGTGGATGGTCTTCGGGCTGTTCTCTCCGATGGCCACGGCGCTCAGCCGCATGCTTCCGCCATCCCTTGTAAGCCTTCTTGCGGGTCTTGCGCTCCTGGAGGTGCTGTGGAGCTGCTTCCATGCCGCTTTTCGCCAAAAATTCCGAATGGGCGCGCTTTTCACCTTTATGATCACGGTTTCCGGAATCCGCGTTTTTAATATCGGCGCTCCATTTTGGGGTTTGGCCGGCGGGACTGTAATTTCGCTGCTCTTGGAGCCTGCCGACTTCCGGGAGCTGGTGCGCAGTGAGGAAAAATCGGCTCTTGACGGAAAATTGTGAGACTCTGAACGAACTGGTGCTGTGATTTCATTTAAAATCGGGCGGTTAAGAGAAAAACGGTGCATCGACTGAGAGTGTCATTCCCGCGCAGGCGGGAATCCAGAATCGCCTTATGGAAAAGCAGCCCTGTGTGTACATTCTGGCCAGCCAGCGGAACGGTACACTCTACATCGGGGTGACCAGCGATCTGCGCAAGCGCATGTGGGAGCACAGGAACAACTTGGTCGAAGGGTTCACCAAGAGGTATAGGGTTCATCGCCTGGTATATTATGAAATGCATGGGGACATGGTCTCTGCCATCACCAGGGAGAAGCAGCTCAAGAAATGGCGCCGTGGCTGGAAGCTCCGCCTCATTGAAAGACAAAACCCGCAATGGGGTGACCTGTGGGACGAGATCCTTTGAGGTACTGGATGCCCGCCTGCGCGGGCATGACGGGGAGGGGTCGGAGCCCTCGTGCGGACCGGGGCTTCTTGACCCAGCCGATAGGAAGCCTCCCCCATCAAATGGCAGGAGGGATGAGCGTCACTGCGCTGAGCGAGGATCCTCGATAGTGAACTCTCACAAAAATTCGTCATGAGCCGAATAATCCTAGCTTTCGAGGGATTCGGGCTAGGGGCTGCGGCGCTCTTGGATGGTCCCGTCTCCACCAGCTATTCTCACGAGCTGGTGGACGAGGCTTGACTCGCGCTTGTAAAAGCCTTCGGTATGGAAGGACTCGGGCAAATGAAAAAGCTCGTAGTCGAGATGATGGCAAAGCTCATGTATCAAGGTGCGAAGAAAGGTCCGAAAGGCGACCACTTGGCGGCGCTGTGCGGTGCGCATCCAAACCGTGATCGTGGCGACCGACCTCCCTCCGGCCGGATTGTACAGACCGTGAAGCTCGCCCCACCTCCGCGAAGGGCGCGCGGCCAAAACCTCGACCCGAACCGGCGCGACTCTGAGCACCTTCGCGAGCAGGGAGATAAACTTTTGGCTCGCCACCAGCGCAAGCGGCCGGTTACCGGTTGCAAGGGCGCGCTCAAGCTCATCCACGGCATGGCCCAAAACCGGGTACGCCGGAAGCGGAACGCCGCCGATCTCGTCGCTCTTCCGGTACACGCGCTTCCCGGCGTGACTTAGACGATTGTAATAGGAAAATACCATCCGGGAAAAATCGCCTTTCTTTCTCAGTGCGGCAGTCCGAAAAGATAGTAAAAAAGGCACAGCAGTCCGAGAACGATCGCTCCGCCGTTGAGTTCTCGGTAGCGTCCCCCCGCCAGCTTCATGAGCGGGTAAAGAACCAGCCCTGCGGTGAGTCCGTTGCCGATGTTGTACGTGAATACCATAATCACGATCGTGGCGAAGGCCGGCGCGAGCTCCGTCATGTCATCGAACCGGATCTTTGTAATCGACTCGATCATCAAGACGCCCACCGCGATCCGCGCGTTCTCTCCCATGTACGGCGCGACGGCGATGGGCCGGTTGGCATAAAGACCCATGAGGAGCGAGCCGACAGAGGCCGCCAAGATCGTCGCCACGGTGCTGGGACCGACCGGGAGACCCGCGAAGCTCAGGATCGCCGGATTGACCACGATAATGTACGCCATCGCGACAAACGTCGTGATGCCGCCGAGCACTTCGGTCCGAACCGTCGTGCCCCGCTCCCGCAGCTTGAACATATGCTCTAGCATGGCGATCCCTAGCTGCCCGACCGCTTCGTCGGCGCCCTCTCCCGCGGATGATAGCGCCGGTGAACCTCCTTCAAATGCGCGCGGCTCAAGTGCGTGTAGATCTGCGTCGTTGAAATGTCCGCATGGCCGAGCATGGACTGGACCGAGCGCAAATCCGCTCCTCCTTCCAAGAGGTGGGTGGCGAACGAATGGCGCAGGGTGTGCGGCGTTACTCTTTTCTCTATACCCGCAGCCCGCGCGTAGCCGCGGATCAGCTTCCAAAATCCCTGGCGCGTGAGCGGCCGGCCGGAGCGCGTCACAAAAAGGAACGGGCTCGTCCGTCCCTTGAGCAACCTGGCTCTTACCTCCCGGAGATAGCGCACCAGACCTTCGCGGGCCCACCTGCCGAAGGGGACCAGGCGCACCTTCGCCCCTTTGCCCCGAACGGTCAAATAATCCCCCTGCAGGTCAACCTGATGAGTCTGCAGGGAAACCAACTCGGAAACCCTGAGGCCGGTCGCATAGAGAAGTTCGATCATCGCCTGGTCGCGCAGACCCAGCGGCGTCGACGGGTCCGGCTGCGCCAAGAGGACGCGCACCTCATCCCGGCCCAGCGCGTGCGGCAGCTTCGTCACACCCTTTGGCAGCAACAGCGAAGGAAGGGGACTCTGACCGACGATCTCCTCCTTCTCCAAAAAACGGTACAACTGGCGCAGGGCGACCACGTTTCGCGCGATCGAGCGCGCGCTCAGCCCGCGGTCACGAAGCCACGAGAGATAGGAGCGAAGATGATGGGATCGAGCCTCCTCCCACGCCGCAATCCCCCTGCCGCCGATGAAATCCGCGGCGCGGTTGAGGTCGCGGCGTCAAGTATCCCGATTCGCCGGGGGTACGCCATCAGAAGCGCGTGCCTGCCCCCGCGAAGGGGCAGAATCTGTCGCACGTGGTCCTGGGGAAGCGGCATCTCGAACAGAGATTCCAGGAAGGGATCCAACTCCCAAGCGTTCGACCGCGACACGTACCACCAGCCGTTCTTCGGCAGTTCCCCGCGCAGGCACCGCAAGTGCGCCTCCACGGCCAGCGACGAGATCGAATCGTGAAAGGCATACCAGGAACCGGGAAGCCGTTCCTTGGCGTCGGCTGCGGCCAGCGCCAGCCGGCGCTCAAGCGGCGTCAACCCTGGCAGGTGTTCGGCGGGCAGCCGATACACGCTCCGAATCCGCGCGTCTTCGTCATTCGCCGATTCACCGTGGCTTGGGGAAACCACCGGCGAATCGTCCGACGTGGATGACTCCCCGTCGCTTTCGGCGTCCTCGTCGCCGGCGACAGGCCGGAGACTTACCGGCGCACCGTCCCTCGCGGAGAGATGCGTCCCCGTCCGGCGCGTCGCGAAACCTTCCTGGAGCGCGAGCACAAGCGCGCCACCCACGAGGAGAACGATCAGCAACCCGGCGGCGATGGTCCGCGCACGCATGGAAAACTACTTCTTGTCCTCACTTCCGGATCCCTCGCCCCGCGGGAACGTGACCTTCTGCGCCTCCTTTCCCGGGACATCCTTCGACTTGAACGGCCCAGGTGGCTTCGCGCTCGACCATTCCACCACTCCGTCGACGGCCGTCACCC
>JACPFH010000506.1 GCA_016183075.1 Deltaproteobacteria bacterium
CCACGCTTGAGGAAAGCGTGGTTGAAACGTTGGGATTCGCGCTCCTCGCATTAGGGTTGGGGTTCTGCATCTGAACTGCGAAGGTGATCTTGACTCGTTTGATGGCATTATAATCAGAAATGGGGTGGGTAAGAGGCGTTGTGCTACCCGCGCCGTAATAGGTCAAAAAATCGATTCCGGTGGGGATAACAACGTTGCCCACCAGGCAGTCACCCTTTCGAGTGATCCTCCCCGCCGGGCAAGTCGAAGTCGCGGTTGAAAGATAAGCGTACGTCACGTTCTCGCTCGCGTCACTCGAGCAGTCACCATTGCCGTCAAGGTCTGCCTGGATTTGAACTTGTGTTGCCGTGGCAGCCTGAAATCTGGCGCAGCCTGCCGGGGCCGAACTCGATCCCCACGCTCCGGCATTTCGAAGCTCCCGTACCATCAAGTCCAAAGCCCCCCGTGCATCCTCCAAAGTCGCCGTCTTTGTCTCCTGCGAGAGGAGATTGTAGAGCTGGTCGCGATAAAAGCCATATAGCGTTGCCAGCACGATCACCGCGAAAAGCGAGGCCACGACCAGCTCCGTAGTCGTAAAGCCCCCCTCTTTGCTGATCGTCATCAGTCACTCGCCCCGCCTGTCTATTTGGTCTATTCGGTCGACGGGATGACGAAACAAACGAGATAGACGAGACAGACCAGATAGACTATTTGCCATTTGCTATTTTCCTATTCTGTATAGATCAAAGTTGCCAGTTCAACCTGGCGGGGAATCCCATATTCTTCCCAAGAAACCTGCACCGAGATCTCCTTCAGATTTGAGAGCCCAACGGGGTCTTTGATCGTCCAGGTCCGTCTGAACCTCCCGCCGCTCGCCCCCGTTTCGTTGATGAGGTTGTTGGGGTCCTGAGCATTCGTAACATTCGTCCAAGTTGTCTGCGCCTTGATCTCTTCGAGCTTGGCCTGAGCCAGATTGGTCGCGATCGTAACGCTGCTGCTGATCCGATTGCCCTGAATCACCCCTGCCGTATTCAGCGAAAACCCTAGGATGCCTATCGCGATGAGCGCAACGGCGATGAGTGTCTCGTTGAGGGTAAAACCCTCTTGTCGTTTAAGTAGAGGGATACGTGCACGTCGCATTTTCCGTCCTTATCCGGCCTGTACTGCTAACAACCACGTTTTTGCCTTCACTCCTGTTGTTGCAGAGCTTGATAGTTCCCCCAACCCCCGGCGTCGCAGTCCCCCTAGAAGTAAATCCCAACGCCGTATCGCTATCGCCCGTGATTTTAATGCCCTCTGGCAGGGGCTTATTCTCACCTGAGTCCTGCCATCCACTCCCAGGATCTTTCTCAATCTTGTAACTCTGATTAGTCGAAAAATTCAGGCGATATGAAATATTTTGGGCTGTTGCCCGTGATTTGGAGTTATGCAGCTCAGATTGTACCTGACGAGTCGCGCTGTTAAGGTAGTACGAAGGGAGCAATGTGCCCCAGTTCGGCAACGCGATTGCGGCTAGGATGGCCAGGACGCCCAGTGCAAACATTAGCTCTATTAGCGTAAAGCCGCACGTCCAAAGATCCCCGCAGCCATTTTGCGTCGTGACCACCCAAGAAAAATACCCTCGGCCACGGTCTCGTGTCAACCTTACACACTTGTACCGTCCCAAATTTAAAATTTCACGAAAATTAGGAACTTAGGGGAGGCTCGCCTAAGGGTTAGAAACTCTGAAACCAGCCAACCTGTGTGACGGCAGGCGGCAAGAGGGAAACGCCGAATTCAGCGCTGTAAACGATGGTGGGATTTCCCGACACCTCATTCATGGTCACTCCGGCAGCGCTGTCAGGGAAAGGATCTCCGGACCAAGTCGGTTGTCCATCCCCAGCCATAATGAAACCTTTGATATAGGGATTGCCGCTGACCTTTACCTGTTGATGAGCAAAAAGGCCTCCTCCGGTTCCCTTAAGCGAGGGATTTCCGCTGATCTCGAGGTCGTTGCCGGTCAAAAGAAAGATGTTTTGCAGGCTCTCCCCAACGCTCCCATACGGAACCACTTCCGGGTTTCCCGAAATCTTGACCGAATCGCGAGCGACAATGGTAGCCTGCCAGGGAGAGGAAGCACTCCCCGGGTTACCGGCAATTTCAACCCTACCTTCAGCGTAAAAAACTCCGTTGGCGGCGCTGTTCCCCGTCACGTTCCACGTCCCGCCAGTACAGCTCCAGCCCGACGGCGGCGAGGGTACCGCTGTGCCCCCGCTCACATACAATCCGTTGCTGAAGATAGCGCCCGACCCGGTGACGACGTTACAGTCCAATTTCAGAATATAGCCTGCCGCGTTCCCAGCCACCGCGCTCGCGTAATCGGCAGGATTAATTTTCGGGATGGAATAGGTTGGTTCGCTGTTGTGGCTGGCCTCATACGCATCTCTCTCTGCGGTAGAATTGAGCTCGTACTCATCGGGCTGCGGATTGGACGCGCACGCCGGGCTACCGATGCAAGGCGTTCCGGTGATGTCCATCCCGTCATTCAATCCGCCTCCGCCGGTTGCCGAGTTTGACGCTGTGAGCCCGTGTGCCATCTCGACAGATAAGTTACCGGAGACCTGCATGTCATCGTTCGTATGGGCCCCGCCACGCGTGCCGACAAGCTTTGGGTTACCGTTGAGCTTCAAATCTCCGTTGGTGATCAGAGCCTTGGGGGCCGTTCCCGAACCTGTTTGCAGCCATACCTCCAGCCGAGCCTGGGAGTTGTTCGCCGCTGTGCCTACGGAGGCTATGCGAATTCTCTTCGGACTGTTGATCGACTCGAGCAAACTTACCGTGTACGTGCCACCGGAAAAAGCGGAGTTGGATACGATCACGGTCCCTGGTGAGGAGGCGTGAATGGCGTCAAAATCATTCACCCCATCGCCGTTTTCTAATTCCTTCCACGCGTGTTGTACGCCCGCCTCCGTGGCAAAGAAAGCCATCGTGCCCGTCTTGTGATGGCTGCTCACCTTTAAACCCATCCGGCTAAAGAGAAGACTTGTTCCGGTAACCGAAAGGAGAAGGGCTGTTACGAGGATCACGACGGTCAAAGCAAATCCCCGTTCCGACTTCAACGTGCAAGGCTCCTTTTTCGATGTATTTCTTAGAAGCGTATCGTAGACCATAAGCTTTTTTTACACCACTGACTAAAAATGGTACCAATGCGAGAAGCATGCCATTCTAGAAACTCTTGAAAATCAATGACTTAGAGCCGCCGTACCGAAATACAAAATTACGGAAGGAGCTTGGATTTACAAATTTTGTAAGCAGGAATCCGGCACTAAATAGGGAGATTTATAGATTGTGAGAACAAGCGCAGCAGCTAATTGAGCTTCTCATGCCATGCGACAAGCTTGGCTAGCTTGGGGAGCCTAACCCAACCATCCGCCGCAGCCAGGTCGCAACTATTGTAGCGAATGGTAGCATTCCCGCGCACGTCGAGTTCGACCTGGGGGTCATAGGTAACGCTCTCACCGAGCATCAAAGAACCGTAAATACCCGCATTCCCGGCGATCTGAACCTGTATGTCACCCCGCGCTATGACCAGCCCATGGAATTCGAATGTGCCCGCTATGTCGAGAGCTCCATCCACAATGAGGACCCCATAGCCCGTGACGTTGCCCGAGATTTGCGCGTTTCCTTTGATCTGAGTAATCTGCGGGGTAATCGACGTTCCCCAAGTCTCTCCGGTATAGTTTTGCCCACAAAGTACGGTGTCACTTGGCTGGGTGCAATCGACGTCAGGCGGAACCCCACCCGTGCATGTGAGGATAACGCAAAGGTAGGCGTTAGCCATCTCCGTAACCGATTGTTCCATCGGCGCTACCTTTGAAACACTGGGACTCCCACCGGCACCCGTTACCAAATTCATCTGGTTGGATGCTAAGCCCCCGTCGCTGGTTGTATTGTTTGTGATCTCAGTCTGCAGCTCTGAATCGGTGACCGCGATCCCAGGAACCGCCGGGGCGGCGCCGCACTGGTCAGTGCCATTGATGCTGAAACTGGTACCCGAGAAGTTGGTTTCCGTAGCGGCTGCGGTTGAACCGGGCAGGCTCGTCGCTCCGAGCCCGTAAGTGCCGCGGCTGACGTAGGCCGTGACGACCTTCGTCGCGCTGTTGTTCGGACCTGTCGCAGTCGAAGTCAGAATCGCCTGCACCCCGCCTGCCGTGTTGATCGCGGTAACCCTGTAGCTGAAGCCGGTTAAGGTAGGATGTGCGGTCAATGGCACGACTTCAGTGGTCGAAGTGTAGTTAAAGTTATAGCCGCTGGGGATTACGGCCAACGCATGCTGGATTCCCGTGTCCGCCACCTGTAGCGCAGTATCGCTAAGCTTGAGGTTGCTGCTCATCTGAAGATTTAAAGAACTGAATCTCACCCCCGAAAACAATAGCGGGAACAGCAACGCCGTGATCATGACAACGAACTTCGCCTTTTGCCAAACATAAGTTCCTAGGAAACCCTACTTATAAACAGGCATGCTAAAGCTGTGCCACTTTTCCCAAACATTGAGATTTCAAAGACTTATGGCCCAGGCAGTCTTCACATTTATAACAGATTTTGGCACCATGCTATTCTACGGGGTCAAAACGTGCGCCTTGACGCTAATTCATAAGCTCCTGCCAACCGATCAGTTTAGCCGGTTGGGGCAACAAACTCCCCCAATTCGCCTGAACCAGATTCAGGGCTTGGCTGCTGTAGTAGGCCGCTGCATTGTCCTTGATGTCAAATTTGAGTTCGTCTCCTGTGGGGCCGAGGATCAGCGAGCCGAAGATCCGCGCGTTATTCTTGAGCTTAAGCTTAATTTTGTCCTCGCTGCTTTCGTCGCCCCTAGGACCCGGAGCCAGGCTGATGACAAGACCATGAAACTCGAAATTACCGAAGACGTTGGCTTTGCCCTCAAGTATGAGCACGCCGCTTCCCGTAACGGTGCTCCCGCTGTCGAACTTGATCGTGCTGCTATCCGACTTGATATAAGTTATCTGCGGCGCGGCATCGGTGCCGAATCTGCATGTCGACGGAGGCGGGTTGGCCGGTGGCGTAGGGCAGGCACTGGAATTAACGGAATAGCCGCTTAGATACTGCACCGCACCCGGAGAGTTTTTAAAGCCGTTAACTAGATCAGTTACGCTGAATGAAACCGTGCTCTTGAAAACGCTGGGAATGACCGGAGAAGTTGAGCCGTTGTAGCCCTTCCCCTGCACTTTGCTCTTTTCCGTGTTTGAGAGGCTGTTAAGAAACTCGCTTACAGTCGAGTCGTACAGGGGCGCAACGCCGTAAATCGCTGTATTGGGCCCCGCGCTCGTGCTATCCGCCCTGCCATCCGCGTTGCCGTCTCCCGAGTAATTTGTGTCATTGCCCGAGATATAAAAAGTCCCCGTCGTGTTAAAATCGGCGTCCGAATTGCTACCAGCCGGTATGTAAATTGTGCCCGGGGGGGCCCAGGTTGCACTTGACCTTCCGACGTATGCCCTGACCGTGCCAATCGAGCTATTCGGCCCGGTGGCCGTCGAGGTCAGAATCACAGTCCGGTTGTTGTCGCTCGTGTTTGTCTCGCCGACTACGCCCGTGTCGTTGTCCACGACGACCGTGTAACTATAGCCGCCTAGGGAACCGGTGAGCGTCGGTTTTCCACTGACCAGCGGAAACCCGGAAACGGAGCCTGCCAAAAGCGCATTAAAATTCGTCCCGATAGGAATCACAGCCAGAGCGTGCTGGATGCCCGCGTCGGCGATGTAAGTGGCGCCGCGTCCGGTTTTGATGTTGCTGGAGATCTTGGAATTCAGGCCGCCAAAGAAGAGGCTCGCCCCCGTGGTAGAAAGAATGAGCGTCATCACGAGAAGTACGAGCAACAGGGTGATGCCGCGGTCATTTCTGAGTGTCGTCTTCATCGGTAAATAAAAAAAATAAGTCGACTATAGCCCGCGATTTCGAAGATCCGCATTGGAAGTCATCTGCGCATTCAGTTGTCCGCCAAATTGGGCGTCTGGATTCTTCGATTGAACGGTGAGAGTGATCTGTACTCTCTGAATATTGGCCGGAATGACAGGGTTCATCGGGCTTCCCTGGCTCTGCGCGTAATAAGCGAGAGTAAGGCCGCTGGTCGGGACGTTGCAATCGGTCAAAACTTCCGTAACCGCGCCACCCCCACTTTCGGGTCTTGCCGTTCGCGTAATATCGCCAAGGCCTCCGGTACAGCTTTGCGGTCCAGGGGACTGATACTGGTAAGTGATCACCTCGTGGGGATCATCGCAGTTTCCATCAGGGTCTGATCCTGACGCAGTCGCCCTGAAATCGTAGCTGAAGCTGATCGCCGTGGAGGTCGCCGTCAGAACGGCGGGCGCGCCCGGAAGGCCGAGGCCGAGGCAGTCCGCTCCGAGAGTTGCGCCGAGCGGATTATACGCCGCGTTGCGGATTTCGCGGACCATCATATCGAGCACGCTCCGGGCATACTCCTGCGCCTCCAGGCGGCTCTCCTGAATTTTCACAGAATGGGTTTGCACGCGGAAGATGCTATAGATCGCCGTGACGATCAGAGAGGTAATCATGATCGAGACCAGCATCTCGATCAGGGTAAAGCCTTTGGCAGACCCAAGACATGAGGCGTGAGGCGCAATGCAAGCAACCCGCGCTCCTAGCTTCCTAGCTTTTCCTCTTTTCACCATTCGCTATTTGCTATTCGCTATTGTTTGAGTTGCTTTTACTGCCTGACGGCCGAAGAGATGGTTATACTGTGGCTTATGTAATCCGTCCAGTCGATTTTAACGTCGAGCCGATTGACCCCGGGCGTAGGTGAATTGGCGATAATCTGCCAGCTACGGCTAAAGGTGAGGCCCAAGGAGGTCCTGGTGTCAGAACAGCCGGAAGTCGCATACGAGGGACAGCTTGGCAGAGAGGCCACGGCCGTCGCCTTCAGCTCTTCGAGCTTATCCTGCGCCAGATTGGTTGCAACCGTGTTGAAATAGCTCGTCTGATTCGCTCGCATCACGGAAGTCGCTCCGATCGCCAGCCCTAAAACCGCAACGGCGAATATCGTCATCGCCACCAGAATCTCTACCAGCGTAAATCCGGCGGGTGAGTGACAATGGCCGCCGGCGGACCTCGGGACTCGATATTTGGGCTCTGGCCTATTCATTGTGGATCCTTCAAGAACTTGAACCCACTGTTACGTGCAAGTTGAGTCCTGTATGTTTACGCGCCCTACGACCTTTACGCAAACGTACTTCTGGGCTGAGCCGTTATTGAGCTTAATCTGCGCGCCCGCGCTGGCGGTGCCGCGCGAGGTAAAGACTGGATTCAGGGAAACCGACGCTATGGTGATCCCCGGATACTGCTGGCCGATGTCTCGAGAGTCACTGCCATAGGTGTATGTCCCGGCACCCGCGTTGAAGGTCACCGTGTACGAGGAAGCGTTCTGCGAGATCGCTCTCATTCGAGCCACCTGCAAATCGGTGGCTACCTGCCTGGCCGCAGAGGAGAGTCTCATCGTTGGCAACCAGGCAAGAAAACTCGGCGTCCCGATGGCGAGGACAATAAGCGACACGGCCATTGTCACCATGAGTTCCATCGCTGTAAAGCCAGCTTCTGTGTGTTTTTGATTGCGACTCATTTTCCTACCCTCTCTGAGTATATGTCCCATTTTTTGTCATAGTTGCTCTTGCCGTGTGTATCCCAGAGACGATCGCTTCAATTTGTTACCTTGTCTGGATGCTAGAAATATGCCAGTTAAAGCTCGAAGGGTCGATGGTCTAACTTACTAAGACTAAAGAGCTTTCTGTTGAAAAAAAGTCCCAGACCGGCTCTCCCAGCCGTTGCCGAATGACAAACAGCGTAATCTTGACAATTTATGGGATGAAATGATCCCGGCTTTTACTGATTTAACAAAAAGTAAAACGTGATTATTTCATTGCCAAAGAAAAGATGGAGAACCGCTCCCAGGCAAAGAAACGGCGCAAAAGGGAGCGCATGCTTGATATTGACCCCTTTAGCCGCCATCAGGGCAATACCGACCGCGGAGCCGCTCACAGAAGCCAAAAAAAGCGTGACCGGAACCGAAGGCCACCCAAGAAACGCGCCGATCATGGCGAGGAGCTTTACATCGCCGCCTCCCATCCCTTCTTTCCCGGTCAGAAACTGATATCCCCAGGCCACAAGGAGGAGAATGCCGCCGCCGAAAAGAATGCCAAGGAAAGAGCTTAGCGGCGTGGGGAGAAGCGAGGATTGGACCATTGACCATTGACTATTAACTATTGACACGGCAATCCCCGCGCCGATGCCGGGAAGACTAATGACATCCGGCACAATACGAATTTCAAGATCAATAAACGAGATGACGACCAGAGCGGCGACAAAAACGAAACCCACGAAAAACGCCGTCCCGAAACCGAAGCGGAGCCACATAGCCGCAGCTAAAGACGCCATCAAGAGCTCGACGACAAAATACCGTGGCGAGATTCTGACACGACAGAAGCGGCATCGTCCCAGAAGCCGGACGTAGCTGAGCAAGGGAATGTTGTCATAAAAAGGGATGGGCGTCTTGCAGTTCGGGCAATACGACGACGGCGAGACGACCGAATCACCTTTGGGCAGTCTCACGATACAGACATTGAGAAAGCTGCCCACGACCGCCCCGAAGACGAAGACTGCGAACACGACGTAAGCCCAAGAGTTCAAAAGAGCCGTCACAATAATCGACCTCGCATCTCCGATACTCGGTACCTGCGCGAATTAACAACGCCGGCCCGTTTCAGCAAACTCGCCCTCGGCCCGAGTCGCGACGAAGGCATGTCGAGCCGCTCAGTCCTCTGCTCCCGGCTCGTTGAAGATGATCTGGCTGCCATGAGTGTCGAACGCAAAGGGTACGAGCAGCAGACGGCGCAGCGCCTCTTTAACCCTGGGCTGAGCCTCGGGGCGAGCAAAGACTAGGAGAAAGCCACCACCACCAGCGCCGAGAAGCTTGCCACCGATTGCACCCGCTGCGCGCGCTGCCTCGTACATCTCATCAACCCATGGAGTCGAAATCTTATCGGTCAGGCTCCTTTTGAGTAGCCAGCCCTGGTGGAGCAGTCTGCCGAACTCAGCGATGTCCCCATCGCCGCTAAGAATATCTATGGCATGATCGACCATCTGGTGCATGGCCTTGAGTTCTTGTTGTTTCCGATGGGTGACCCGAATCTGCTCCTCGGCGATTTCCGAGGCGTTGCGGGAAAAACCGGTGAAAAAAAGCAGCAAGTGGTCGCGCAGAAGCCGAAGTCGCTCGGGCTTCAGGATGATCGGAACGACACGAAATTCGTTTGTGCCGGCTCGCCCTGAGCTAGCCGAATCGGAGAACTCGACGCGATTAAACCCGCCGAACGCCGTCAAAACTTGATCCTGTGACCCCACGTTTTCCTTGAGCCGCCCCTGCTCGATACGGATGGCGTCCTGCGCCAGCTGGCTTTTGGTCGGCATGACACGTTTGAGCCCGTACAAAGCATGCAGCAAACCCACCGTAAAAGCGGAACTGGAGCCAAGCCCGGCGCGCGCCGGGAGATCCCCGTCATGATGGACTTCAATACCTTTGGTAATGTCGAGAAAGCGCAGCGTCTCCCGCACCGCCGGATGCTGTATCTCTTCCGCCTCCTTCACGAGCTCGATCTTCGACCACACTATGCGGCTGCTGTGGTCGAAAAACGGGGGCAGATAACGACAAGTGATGTAACAGTACTTGTCAATAGTCGTAGCCAGAACTGCCCCGCCGTTGGCGCGGAACCAAACCGGATAGTCGGTTCCGCCGCCGAAAAACGATATGCGAAATGGTGTCCGGCTGATAATCATGGGCAGTGCAAAGGGCCGCAGGCTCCCTCACGCCGCGAGCGGAGATCTTCGGCCCGCGACCAGCCCTTGGGAAAAGTCACGCATGCAAGCGCTCCAGCTTATAACCCGCCATCTCCCGGATGTGCTGCGCCGTCTCGCCGCCAAATTTCCGGGTGATCATCTCTAGGTACTTTGGGCTGCTGAAATAGACCTGAAAGGCCTGGTCGCGAAAGCGCAGGACTTCGGCGGCGGAGCAATGCTTGGTGGCTAACGGAAGCGTGTCCACAGAATGCTGCGAGTAGCCGGACCAGTTTTCGGGCAGCCGCCACCCTTTTTGCCGCGCCAGGTCGTACAGCGGAGAGCCGGGATAGGCCATGGTGCAATAGAAATTGACGAATTCGCAGTTGAGATCCAGGGCCAGTCTTAGGGTTTCCTCCATGCTCTCCAGGTCGTCCTCGGGCAAGCCAAAGATGAAATTGGCAATCACGTTGATGCCTGCCGAGCGGACCTTCTCGACCGTGTTGAAGATCTCCTCTTGCTCAAATCCTTTCTGCACGTCATCGCGCACTCGGGCACTTGCGGACTCGATGCCAAAAGCGAGCCAGTTAAACCCGGCTGCCTTGAGCTTGTCCACGATGGCATCCTTGACGGTGTCGACCCGGGCATAAGCCCAGATGTTCAGCTCATAGCGTCGCTCGATGATGCGATCACAGATCGCCGCCACGTGGCGGGGATTCAGGACGAACATCTCATCGGCAATCTTGATATTCTGGACCCCGTAGTCCTGAACCAGCCGGTCGATCTGCTGAAGGACACTATCGGGACTCCAGAGGCGATAGGTGTTGACGTTTTCCTTGTAACCCGATTCTTTCTCCCCGCTCTTGAACGGCGACTGAATACAGCAGAAGCTGCAGTGGTAGGGGCAGCCAAGCGTAGTGTAAAGAGCCGCGTAAGGCTGCCGCGTGGGAACGCTAAAGCAATGCCAGTTGTGAGCACGGTATCGGGCCATCGGCAGGAGATCCCAGGCCACACCTGCCATTTCCGCATCCAGGTTCTTGACCAGCGGAGCCGGCGAATTCGATCTGATCTTGCCGTCCTCCCGGTACCAAAGGCCGCGCACGTTACGGTAATCTTCGGAGCGGCCGCATTTCACAGCCTGCAGGAGCTCCAGCAGAGTGTATGGCCCTTCCCCACCACAGACGAAATCAGCTTGTTCCTCCCCAAGCGTCTGCTCCGGGAGGGCAGCGACATGGCCCCCAACCAAACCCGTCTTAAGGTCCGGGCATAACTCTTTGAGCTCGCGGCACAGCGCGCTGGCAGCGGGCATAACTTGCGTCGATGCTGAAGGTTGATGGCCATAGACCACGACGGCGGCCAAGGCCGGGGCCATCTCGTTGATTCGGCGCGCAGTCTCTGCCGGGGTCCAATCTTCGGCTTCGGCATCGATAACCTGGACGGAAAAGCCGCGGTTGCGAATGAACGTCGCTATCAAGCCGGCCCACACGGGAGGCTCGATCGCCGCAAGCGTGGATGCCAGAGACTGGTAGACTTGCCGGCGACTGCCGGGATTGACCAATACCAAATCCAAACGAGACATGCTTACCAAACCCCACCGGCTTCAACGCCGCTATGGTCTTAGACGTTGGAATAAGCCGATCTGCGCAGCACCTGGTAACCTCGAATCAGCTCCGCGATGCCCGCTTGCAGCGAGATCGAGGCCTTGAAGCCCGTGCGCTCCACTTTCTCGTTGCTCACGATGTAATTTCGCTGGTCGGGATCCGTGCCAATGGCCGATTCGACGAAATAAAAACGGGGAGCCTGCTTTTTGATCTCCTCGCACAATTCGCGCTTGGACAAATTGGCATCGCTGAGTCCAACATTATACGGTTGTCCCTTCATCGTTTCAAAGCGATCCAGGCAATGCGTGAAGGCGCGCGCGACGTCGCGCACGTGAATGTAATTGCGCCTAAAATGGGACTCGAACAGAATAACATAGCCATCGGTCACCGCCCGGTAGGTGAAATCGTTAACCAGCAGGTCCAGGCGCATGCGCGGGCTGATCCCAAAGACCGTTGCGAGGCGCAGTGTGATCGCGTTCACGCTATCGAGAAGCGCAGCCTCCGCTTCGACCTTCAGCCGACCGTAAAGCGAGAGGGGAGCGAGCGGGGTTTCCTCGGTGCAATATATGCCGCTTTGGCCTACGCCGTAGCCGCTGTTTGTCGTGGGGAAAAGGATCCACTGCTCCCGGCTTCGGAACTTGAGGATCATTGTCACGGCATTCAGGTTCACCGACCGGGCCGCAAGAGGATCCTTGTCGCAAATCGGCGCCCCCGTGAGGCAGGCGAGCGGGAAAATGACGTCAGCCGATTTTAGATGCTCCGCCACCAGCCGCTCGTCCCTCGCGTCGCCACGCACGATCTTGAGCTTGGGATTGTAGCAGCAGTCCAGAAGCGATGTCTGGCCGTACATGAAGTTATCGATAACGGTGACCTCGTGGCCGTTGTGCAAAAGGTGCGGAACCAAGATCGACCCGATATAGCCCGCCCCACCGGTGACCAAAATCTTCATGGTTCGGCTCCCTCAGCTCGCGTGCTTGACTAGAAACCACGCATAGGCTTGCTTCAACCCCGCACACAGGTCGGTCCTAGGAGACCATCCGAGCGCCTTAACTGCGCTTGAGTCGAGCAGCTTCTCGGGCGCCCCGGCAGGCCGGGACCTATCCCACCGGATCTCGCCCTCGTACCCCACCGCAGCAGCGATGGCTTGTGCCAGCTCACCTACGGTACTGAACTGCCCCGAGCCGATGTTAATGGGCTCCGACCTGTCGTAAGAAAGCAACAAGAGCTCGCACGCTTCGGCTAAATCGTCGACGTAGAGAAACTCCCGCCGAGCACGGCCGTCCCCCCATACCTCGACACTGCTCGCGCCTTCGATGCGGGCCTTGTGAAACTTGAGGATCAGAGCAGCGATCACATGCGAGTAGGTAGGCTCGAAGGCGTCCCCGGGGCCGTAAAGATTGCACGGGATGGCAGTGATGTAGTTCGCGCCATACTGCCGGTTGTACGACGAGCCCAAAGAAAGCCCCGCCAGCTTGGCAATCGCGTAAGGTTCACTCGTCGGCTCCAACTGGCCGCTTAAAAGCTGATCCGGGCTCATCGGTTGGCGGCTCTCCCTCGGGTACATGCAGGAACTGCCGAAATTAAGCAGCCGCCCGACACCCGCCTTCCACGAGCCGTGAATCAAGTTGGCCTGGATCATCAGATTCTCGTATACAAATTCGGCAGGGTAAAGAGAGTTGGCAAGGATTCCACCTACTCTGCCGGCGGCAACAATAACGATATCGGGTCTGGCCTTTTGCAGGAAAGACTCCACGGCCTTCCCATCCGTGAGGTCGAGCTCCGCTCGGGCTGCGGTAACCAACTCGATCCCTTCGAGCCGAGAAAAGCGGCGCACGAGCGCCGAGCCAACCAGCCCCGTATGCCCTGCTATGTACACTTTCCGGTGGTTGAGATCCGCCATTGCTTTCCCTCAAAACGGACCCTTGAAGCGCTGCTCGTAGCTGTAAAACGACTCGCCGCGCAAATCGGTCTCCTCAAGTCCCAACAGCTTCTCTACGGCGCGGATGATGGTCGGCGCCGAAGGGTAGAAAAGATTCTCTAGCGGCCGGGTCGTTGGACAGGGAACCGGAGCAAAGCCGAGCCTTTCGACGGGCTGCTTCAAGCGGCCGAAGCATCTCTGACTCGCCACGGCTGCAAGCTCGGCCCCAAAACCACAAAAAATCCAGTCGTAGTCCGCGACGATGCAATGGCGGGTTCTGTTGACGGAACCGACGATCGTCTCTTCGTCCAGCGGCATGACGGTGCGGACATCGACGATTTCGACCTCAACCCCTCTACGGGCAAGAATCTCAGCGGCCTTCAGAGCTTCGACATTCATCCAGGAAGTACACACCAACGTAACGGCGTCGCCCTCGCGGCGGATCGCGGCTCGGCCTAGAGGAACGGTTTCGTTTTCATCGACCTCCCCGGAAATGTCATAGAGCCAGCGGTGTTCGAGGAAAATCACCGGATTATCATCCCGAATCGAAGCCCGCAGAAGGCCGTAGCCATCCTGAGGCGTTGTGGGGACGACGACTTTCAGACCTGGAAAATGGGCGAACATACCGTGCAGCGATTTGCTGTGCTGTGCGGACTGCCCCCAGCCGCGTCCGATGACCGCCCGCACGACCAGAGGGATTGTGAGTTTCCCGCCGCTCATATAGCGCAGGGTCGACATCATATTAGCGATCTGATTCATCGCGAGGAGCAGAAAATCGGCGCGAATGTGGACATGGACGGGCCGAAGGCCGGAGATGGCCGCGCCAAGAGCGACACCCGTCATGGCGTCTTCCGAAAGCGGAGTGCCAAAACACCTTTCGCGTCCGAATTTTTCAACCAAGCCTTGCGTGCTCCCGAAAATCCCTTTGTGGTCGGCGACATCGAGGCCAAAGACGAAGACGGAGGGATCCCTTTCCATCTCCCTGACCAGAGCTAGATTCACAGCGTCCCTAAACGTCATGAGAGATTTTATGCCCATACGTCGGTAGTAAGCTCTGCAGGGGGAGCAAAGGGAGCTTTTTGTGCCTCTTCGGCGCTGCGCCTGACCTTCGCCGAGGCCTCCGCTCGGATGGCTTCCATCGCACTCGAGGCCACGCCGCGGCGCAATAGCTCCGTTTCCAAGCGCCGCACAGGATCGAGCCGCGCCATCTCTTTCGGGCCCGGCTTTTCCCGATACCCCGCGTCGAAATCCTCCCTCGGCCCCACATGCTCGAGAAATCGGAAATACGTGAAATGGAGAAACCCGGGCTTGAGATCGCGCGTCATCTGGGCCAGCACCGCACGTGTGTTTTGCGCCACGCTGAGAAGATCGCTGCCGTCCCCAATACCGAGATGGCAGTCGAAAGCCCGCACGGCATCGGGAATCGAGCGGAACCCGCGACGTTCCGACGCATGCGCATGGATCGCCAGGTTGTTATCCTCACACACAAACAACACCGGCAACCGCTTGAGGCTGGCAAAGTTGAGGCTTTCCCAGAACACGCCCTCTTCCACCGCGCCGTCGCCAAAAAAGACGGCGACGATATCGGAGCCCTTACGATACGCGTTCGCCAGCGCCGCACCCACGGCCACCGGAATGGTTGTGCCCACCACCGCCGAGGTCGCCATGAGCCCGCGCGCCGGCGCGCAAAGATGCATCGACCCCGCCTTGCCCTTCCCCGGACCGGAAAGCTTTCCGTAAAGCTCAGCGAAAAAGCCGTCGGTGTCGCCGGTCACGGCAAGATAGAGCGCGTGGTTACGGTAGGTCCCGAAAGTCTTCGCCCCTGACGGAAGACAGTGACAAACGCCGACCGATATCGCATAAGCGCCGATTCCCAAATGGACCGGCGTTTTCATCTCGTCATTGAAATACTCCTCCCGAATCGTCTCCTCCGCCAGGCGCACCAGGACGAGCTTCTGATACAAGGAAAGCGCTTCCTTCTTGCGGATCATCCCCTTTACGACTCCCTGTTATGCGAAATAGGCGTGCAGGGTTTCTGCAACGTACTCGATGTCATCATCGGTCAGATACTGGTGGAGACCGAAATGGAGTCCGGTGCGGCCGATCCGTTCCGCGACGGGAAAAGCGCCTGATTTGTAGCCTAAGAAAGCGAAGGCCCGGTGCTGCGTCGGCAGCGAGCCAAAAAGGGTCTTGCACTGGATGGCATGCTTTTCCAAGTGCTCGTACAAGCCTTCGACGGAGCGATTCTCGTCTCTTAGAACCAGCGGGAAAGCGTGGGGCGATATGACCTCACCCGGACCGTCGGGATAAAGAATGAGGCGCTCTTCGAGAGGCGCGATGAGCTCCAGCAGACGCCGGCGATGCCGGCGGCGAGTTTCGAAGTTTTGATCGAATTGCTCCAGCCCCTCCAAGCCGATCGCCGCCTCAAGGTCGTTCATCTTGGAGTTGTATCCCACGCGGTCGAAATGAAAATAAAGCTGCCCCCCGCGCCGCCCGTGGGTGCGCAGCGAGCGGCAAAGATCTGCAAGCTCCCGGCTGTCGGTGACGAC
>JACPFH010000490.1 GCA_016183075.1 Deltaproteobacteria bacterium
GGCGATCGGAATGAAGGAAAAAATCGATGGCTACGGAAAGTTGCTGCGAATGTTATGAGGGTGGAGTGGTTTTGCCTTGCCCCATAGCTTGTGGCCCTTTTTGCTGCCGATGAACCATGTTAAATGATAGGAAGTTCCTTTTGAGGGTCAGCAACAGAGAACTCAAAATCTCCCCGACGACCACGTGCCGGCCCGCGTTCCAGCGCCTCAAGCTTGCCTGCGCGAGCGCGCAAGCAGGCGGCCATCAGAGAAAGCAGACTGGCCTGCCTGTGCGGGTTCGCACGCAGACAGGCCCCACATCCTCAATTTGGAGGGGACAATATCCGATCACGGGCTGTTATAGAAAATGGTTCCTGGCACCTTTTCCCCGGCTCTCGCTGCTGCCGGGCGAAGTCCATGGCTTAGTCGGCGAGAACGGGGCCGGCAAGTCCACGTTTATCTAGTATCAGAGGTCGCTACGACAGGAACCGAGTAGAGGCATCGTCGAAACACTGATCATTGGCAACGTCCGCTTTCGGGAAGCCCAATCGTCTCAGTTCGACCCATAACGGCCGTTCAGGGTGCCAGAGAGGCGAGATATGCCGCCATGGAAACCATGTCTTCAATAGCTAGCTTTTCAACAGCGGGTTTCATTTGGACGGCACCAGTTCCCGCCCAAGCGCCGTGCTTGAAATCGTAGAGCTGGCGAACGACATAGCTCGGTGAGCGCCCGGCAATCCCCGGTATCGGGCCAGTCCCTCTGAGGTCAACACCATGGCAGATTCCGCACGGGATTGTCTTACCTCCACCGCCGGACTTGACCAACGCCTCGCCTTTGGCGATGCTGCCGATTGGGACATACGCGATAAACCGAGCGCGTGAATCGCGGCTATTAAATTGTTCCAAATCTTCGGGCACCTCGATGATGCGTTGGTCGATTGGCTCCCTATCACCAGTCTTGATCGCAGCCAAGAACCATCCAGCGACGTACGTTTTGGGGACTGTATCGGTTTCGACAACCCTGATTGTTGCTTTCGGTTTTAAAGCGGAAAAATAGGCTGCTGCTGCCTCCACCTCGGCGTCAGTAACGGCTCGTGATAGCGAAACCATTAGTTGGACGGGGGCTCTTTGCGGTACCGAAGTCTTCCTAGCACCGCTCTTGTAGTTCGCCATCTGCTGAATAATATAAGCCGCCGGAAGACCGGCAAGAGTTGAGTTCTCAGGGCCACCAGGTCCATCGGCCCGATGACAGAAGCCGCAAGCGAACACGTCGGGTTTCCGACCGCGCGCAACGACCTCGGGCATGGGTGGGTGGTCGCCAGGATGCCAATCCGGTGCGAAGAAACGATCACGCAATTGAGTAAGCGTAAACGCGGCGCTGCTATCCGGAACGCGCCGTAGAGTGCCATCGTCTGGAGTGGGCTTGAAATCCGGAGGATTCACTGGGTACGCCCACGCTGGAGGCGGCATTGCCATTGATTCGGATGGGGCTGCCGCAGCACTCCGATTCTGCGCAAACGCCGGCACTGCAAGTACGAAAATGGCCGCAAGCATTGCAGACATCGCGCGAACAGTAGAACCCGTCATGTGATACCCCCTTGTTATTGTTCTACACAATACCAAGTTTTGACCAAACCCAACATCTTCTAGCAAGAAAAATGATAGGAAGTTCCTTTTGAAGGTCACCCACCGAGAACTCAAAATTGCTCCGACGACCCGTTGCCGGCCCGCGTTCGAGAACATCTAGCAGCCATCAAAAAAAGCGAACTGGCCCCGTACCCCGTTTACGGCGATTGCTGCTGATCGCCGCTTTCGACGGCCGCGGCCACGAGCCGCCAATCACGTCACTTCGGCAGTACCGCTGTGGCAGCAATCTCCAGCATCATATCGGGATTGGCGAAGGCGCTGACGCCGACCGTGGCGCCTGGCGGCAGCTCGGCCCCGGCTGCGCTGAATTCCTCCCGCCGGCACCGCCCCGATTCGCCGATCTTGCGGACATCGGTGACGTAGGTCGTCACGAAGACGAGGTCTTTGAGCGTCGCTCCGTGCAGCGCCAGGAGCTTCTGGATTCTGTAATAGGCATATTTGCACTGCTTGTAGAAATCGCCCGGGAACAGAATCTTGCCGTCGCCTTCCTGCTCCGACCCGATGCCCGCGAGATAGATCCATTTCCCCGGATTGGTGACGGTCACCACCTCCGCAAATCGCCCCTTGATCCATTCTTCGTAGGTGTACGACTTCTTTTCGTAGCCGGGTTTGGTGTCGCTCGTTTGGGCAATTGCGCTTGCAGAAACGAGCACGAAGGCAAAGAGCGCGGCGAATGCCGGCAGGACGTATTTCAGCATGTCAGTCCCCCCAAGAACGATAGAAAATTAATGATAGGAAATTCCTTTTGAAGGTCACCCACCGACCTGTCTGCCGTCGCACAGGCAGAGAACTCAAAATTGTTCCGACGACCCGTTGCCTGTCTGCCGGGCACAGGCAGGCCAGCCTGCGTTCCAGCGCCTCAAGCTTGCCTGCTCGAGCGCGCAAGCAGGCGGCCATCAAAGAAAGCAGACTGGCCCCACATCCTCAATTTGGAGGGGACAATATCCGAATAACGGGCTGTATGTCAACCTCAGGTCGGTTTGCAGGCAGAGGTGGACATTTCCTTCGGGTCGAGGTAAGAAGGCTCTTAGACTAGCTGGCTATAGGAAGAGCC
>JACPFH010000491.1 GCA_016183075.1 Deltaproteobacteria bacterium
CGAGATTATCTCGGCCCAGATGGAAGCGAGCCTCGATAGCGTCAAAGAGTCTGCGACCAAGGAACACGGGCTGGGCTATTTTGAAGAGGCGATGGTGAAAGCCTCGGTGGAAGTAGCGAACAAGTACCTCGAGCTTTCTCCAGCCGTCGACTACAAGATCACCTATACGAATCAATTCGTCAGAAAGACGCCGCGAATGTAGAGAGAATCTTTGGCCACCGTTATTCAGTATGACAAGGTCCGGAAAGTTTATAATTCCAGCCTTGATGAGGTAGTCGCTCTTCAGGAGGTATCGTTTAGCGTTGCCGAGGGTGAGGTGGTTACCGTTGTCGGCCGGAGCGGGTGTGGGGAAGACCACTTGATCGGCAGGAATACGGGCGCGGCCTATTTTCTCCATCGAAGGCAGAAGGTAGAAGCGCTCGAAGGCTTACTGGAGAAAGAAAAGAGGCTAGGGGTTCCGCGAACGGAAATCGGCTTTGTGGATGCCTTTGCCCGAGAGACAATATTGATCGAACTGGAAGTCACGACCAAGATGAACGAGTAGCTCCTCAAGAAGCTTTGAAGAGATCCACGGAGCAAAGAACATCAGAGAAAGCGAAAAGGGCCGGGATTATCGTCATGAAAAGCCTGCCTGGCTCCATAAACGAATAAATCGCTCTCGACTTTCCCGCAACAAATTTCTCAAAAGGGGGCAACGATGCGGAAATTGATTGGAAAGGTCTATCACGCGGGTGGTCGCATGCCCTGGGGTGAAGGGGCGGGTCTTCCTCTCCGGAACTACCGGCAGAGACCCCGAGACGGATCTCTGCCCCCCTAGCATGGGCGAGCAGACGCTGATGTGTTGGGACCGGATCAAAGAATCTTTGGAGAAAGTTGGCACCTCTTGTAAGAACATCGTCCAGCGAATCACCTATGTAACCGACATGGACGAGTGGTTCAGCCACGGCTTGCTCTTCCAGACCCGCTGGATGACCAAGAATTGCCCTGAGTTGTTGGACGATGAGCCAGGTTCAGCACTGATCGGCGTCAATCGCCTGGCCCTTCGCGAAATGAAAGTAGAGATCATGGTCGTCGCGGTGATTCCGGAGTAGTGGCGCTAGCGCGAGAGCACCGTGCCCGCGGAGGAGCTCAGGCCAAGCTGGCGTCCGCTCGCTACGTCGCCGGTTAATCCCAGAATGAGCAGCATCAGCACTCCCAGAATTGCCACCATTAGCCCTGCCGCGGCCTGACCAAGTCTACCGCTGACCGATAGGTGCACATACTCACTGAGAGCACGCAGTTCTAGCCCTCGGAAAGCAACAGCGCCATGGTTACCTCTTGGAGTCTGAGCAACGCCGTGCACAGGCCAGCAAATACTAGAGAGGGCTTGATCAACGGCGCGACGATTCGCCGAATGATAGGTAGATTCGTGGCTCTGCATGTTTGAGCGTACGCCTCCAGATCCGATTGTACCTGCAACAAGGCTGAATTCGTGACCCGCGTATCGTAGGACAGCCGATTGATGACGTTTGCAACCACGATAATACCCACCGCTCCCGAAACCGGCAGCCACGGGAACCACTTCCCGGCAAGGATCCCCACCAAGAATAGGGCAAAGGCAAAGGCGAGGCCCGGTATAGCGTGAGGCAGCATGGCTATCACGTCCATTGTCTTGCGCAGCCGAACCCGGGTCCGCACAACAACCCGTGAAGTCATGAGGCTGAAAAACACCACCAGTATGGACACGCTGACTGCTAGCACCACCGTTGCGAGGGAAAGCAGTGAAGCTGTTGGAAGTGGCCGTTTAAGAAAGCACGGAAGAATCAGTATTGTGCCACCCGAAAACTTCCGGCAATCACTTCCAGCCGCCGCGGCGAAAGCGAAGCATATCCCGCCGGGCCTTTTTCGATGGCCGGCCCTCGGGTCGCGGACCGCGAAATCCCTGCGCGCGGAGATCCATTGCGATCGCCGCGCGCGCCCTTTGGCTCGCTTCGGTTTCCTCGTATTGAAGCTGTGCTTGGGAGGCGGGACCGCGCTGCTTCCCCAGCCCGCGCACGATCACAACCCATTCGTAAGGGCCGCGCCTGACCTTGACCTCGTCGCCGATCCGGACGACCCGGCCAGGCTTGGCCCGG
>JACPFH010000502.1 GCA_016183075.1 Deltaproteobacteria bacterium
ATGATGGCCTCCATGCTCCCGGCTGCCGGAACGATCTTTGCTCCCAGTCGCCGCTCAGCCCCGCGCGCGGCCGCCTGTGAAAGGGCCGCTGTGCCGGTGCGGATGAGCCGGAGCGCGCTCAAATTCCAGCGGGAAAGATCAGGGACGTCAAGGAGCCGCAGCAAAATTGTCGGTACCGTGCTGACGAAGGAGACGCGCTCGCGGCTGATGGTGTCGAGTATTTCCTCGGCGTGGAATGACTCCCCTAAAACAGTGCGGGCGCCAGCGGCCAGCGCGGTAAGCCAACCCATAGCGCCGGCCCCGCCCCCGAGAGGGCAAAAGATCCCCACCACATCCTGAGAAGCAATCTCCAGGCGCTGCGCAAGACCTCGTCCAGCCAACCAGTGCGCGGCTTCAGGCCATTCACATAGCTTTGGCGCGCCCGTGCTCCCACTGGAAACAGAAATCAGCGAGACCTCCCAGGGCTCAAAGGCTTCCCGGTCATCTCCGTGCGCTTGATACGCCGCAAGTTCCTCCCAGCCGAAAGCACCCGCTGATCCCGCTATCTCTCCCCGTACAAAGATGGTTTGCTGTAAATTCGGACATCTCGACTTTACGCGCTCGAACACCTCGTGAAAGTCGGTGCCGAGGAACCTTGCGGGCGCGGCGATGGCGCGCGCGCCGGACGAGCGGATAACCCGCTCAATCTCCGCTTCCCGCCAGACTACCGGAACATAGACGCCGAGGAGACCCGCGCGCTTAAGAGCGTAGCGCATGAGCAGGTTCTCGACCCAGTTGGGTAGCTGAACGAGAACGAGCTCGCCGCGCTTGAGTCCGATCTCCCTCAGGGACCTTCCGACGCGGTAGGATTCACCGTCAAGCTCAGCCCATGTGAGGCGCCGACGAGCATCCGAGGCGGCAATCCTATCTCCTTTTTCTTTTGCCAAGCTGCGAAGCCTGGAGACCATGGTCTCTTCTGTCCACAGCCCTTCGGCCATGTAGCGCTCCGCCATGGATTTCGTAAAACGCGTAGGCCAGATCACTGTGAGATAGCCCTCTCCCTAGCCAAACCCAGGTTCTTCCCGATCATGTGACTTGCTTTTGACAGCCGATACACGATTTGTTTTATGTTTTTATCCGTAAATCTGTAAATCGGACCGCCGCTGGCCAGTGCCGCTATAACCTCGCCCTTCTCGGAAAAAACAGGGACGGCGACACCGCAAGAACCTGTATCCACTTCCTCCTTGCTCACATCAAACCCCCGGGATGGAATCGCCCGGATCTTCTTTTCCAGCACCGGTCTTCTGGTGATGGTCCCCGGGCCCAGCGCACGGAGCTCAAGAGTCTTAAGCATATTTTGCCTTTCCGCCTCGGGCATATAGGCCAGTAGGATCCTTGCAGCCGCCCCCGCATGAAGCGGGAGGACCGCTCCGATTCTCTGGGTCAGCCTGACGCGGTGCTTCCCCTCAGCGCTCTCGATGCAAACGCTGCTGCGGCCGTCTCGAACCGTCAAAAAAACAGATTCCCCGGTTAGTTCCGCCACCTTTTCCATCTCGGGTTTTGCTACTTCCCTGAGATCCACGGAGTCGTAGGAAAACATTCCAAGGCGGAAGAGGGCGGGCCCGAGCTGGTAGGACTTCCCTCCAGCGCCGGCCTTGACGAAGCCATGTTTCTCAAGGGTCCCGAGAAAGCGGTAGAGAGAGGTTAACGGTATCGAAGTATGCTTGGAGATATCCAGTAGAGTCTGACTCTTTCGCTGGGACTTGAAGGAAAGTAAAATCCGCAGGGCCTTTTCTAAGGACTTAATCAGCATAAACCGCTTGAGGGACTATTTCATATTGTGAAATAAATTTTGCACCTTGAATAACATCTCAACTGCCGTTCTGTCAAGACTCTTGACGGGTAAGGGAGTTTAGTAGTAGACGGCATCATGAGCAAAGATCTGCGCACCCACCTAGCAGAGCTTGAGCGACATTCGCCGGACGCAATCCTCCGCATCGGCCGGGCGGTCGATCCCAGGGATTTTCATGTCTCGGCGGTGCTCCAGCACCTGGAAGATCGGGGCGATCAACGCGTGGTGCTCTTTCGGAAAAGCCTTGATCTCGAAGGCAGGCCCACGAATTTTTCTCTGGCCTACAACCTTTTTGTCACCCGAGAGCTTTGTGGCCAGGCCATAGGCCTCTCTTCCTCGGAGGCTAAGATGCCTTTGAGCCTTGAGTTCTCACGGAGGGAGGCCGAACAGGTAGAGCCGGAAACCGTGCCCTCAGGCCGGGCGCCCGTGAAGGAAGTGGTGCGGACGGGCCGTGACATCGACTTAAGCAGGGTGCCGATGTTTCGCTACCACGAGCAGGACATCGGGTTTTATCTCACCATGGTGGCGGTGATGAAGGATTCGGAGGAGAATTTTTACGACGTCTCTTTTTGCAAAAACATGTTCGTGACTCCAAAGCGGCTCACCGTCTCTCTTCAACGTAAGCTCCACAAGCATCTCTTGAATATCGTCGAGAAAAACGAAGAGCACGACCGAGAGACCCCGATAGCGATGGTGATCGGCCACCATCCTGCCTTTTATCTTGGGGCAGGAGCGCTGACAACCTTCGGCAACGACGATTATGGAACCATCGGAAGTTTCCTCGACGAGGTTGTTCGAGCGGTGGCCACGCGTCCAAAAACTGGGTTAGAGATCTTGGTCCCAGGGCGTCAGGACAAGTCCGATAGGACCATAAATCCTGTAATCAGGAGCGCCGATCTCATTGTGGCACCGCTCTTTCGTGCCAGAGATCTGATCGTCACATGAGACCCGTCATCTAACGCCCGGCATCAAATTTGAAAAGGAAGGCACTCATGCCTCGCGGGAAACCATCAAAGGGAAAATGTTCCTATTGCGGATCAGAGATTGCCAAGAGCGGAGCAACAAAGCGCCTGTCTGCGTGTCCAAAACGCCAGGCAATCATCGAAGAAGCCGAGCGAAGGAAAGCTAAAAGTGAAACGCTGCATCATCTCCGCGTGCAGGATGCCTGGCACAGTGAGTTTTGGCTGGATTTAGAGGCGCGCGGCTCCGGCACCTTGAAAGACCTTGATCATTACCTGCGCCGCATCTGGTTGGAGTGTTGTGGTCACATGAGCCGGTTCTCGGTTGGAGGCTGGCGGGGACATGAGATACCCAAGAAACGCCGGATCAGTGAAGTCTTCGAGCGTGGCGTCGAACTGACTCACATCTATGATTTCGGAACTTCATCTGAAACGCTGATCAAGGCAGTCGGAGAACGGGAAGGTCCGCCCACTACTACTCGCCCCATCGCGCTCATGGCGCGTAATCTAATGCCCGAACCCAACTGCATCGATTGCGAACAGCCCGCCGTGTGGCTATGCATGGAATGCCTGACTGAAGAAGAACAATGGGGAGTCCTATGCAGCGAGCACGCCCAAGCACATCCACACGACAATTATGGTGAGCCTATACGCTTAGTGAATTCGCCCCGTCTAGGAATGTGTGGTTATGAGGGTCCGGGAGAACCGCCGTACTAACACAAATGCTCTCAATGAGGAGAGGCGTTGCAATCGGTTCTGCTAAAAAACCCTCGTTCACCCTTCGACAAAGCTCAGGGCGAACGGGAGTTAGATTGATAGCATTGACGATTTTCCGTTCATGCTGAGCCCGTCGAACCATGGTGGAGCCGTTTTTCAGCAGAATCGCAATCACACATTGTCGTAATCCGGGACGCGACCCGTTAAAAATTGGCGATCGATATCGTCGCCACGACTAACTTCAAAGAGTCCGTCAGTAAGCTGAAGGAGAA
>JACPFH010000017.1 GCA_016183075.1 Deltaproteobacteria bacterium
AAACCCGGCCCGGCTCTTTGGCAATATTCAATCTCCCAGGCTGGTTGTCGCGGAGGGTGCAGTGTTTGATGGTGATTGCTCCATGAGAGGGGCACGGGAGAAGGGTGAGGAGAAATAAACTGAGGTTCGCCGCTCATCTCATTACCACATCCTAGCTTCGTTCCCAGAAAAGTTCCGCGGAAGGCTCGACGGCTCAGGCCTGGAGCTATCCATGGTCTGGGGTAAGCTGTGCGCGCGATCGAACGGCACGGCTCAGGTGATTTATGATTGCTTTAGATTACACCGTGATCGTCCAAATCGTCGCTTTTCTCGTGTTGTGGTTTTTGTTGAGCAAGCTCCTGTTTGGACCGTTTTTGGGCCTCGCGGACGAGCGGGAGCGGAGGACCGAGGGGACGAAGAGAGAAGCCGCCGCTCTGTCTACGGAGGGAGAAGGGCTGCGCTCGGAGTACGAGCGGGCAATTGAAAATGCCAGGGAAGAGGGCCGGAACCTGCGCGAGGCGCTGCTCGAACAGGGGCGAGAGACACAGGAGCGGCTTTTAGCTGAGGCCAGGGAGGAATCGGCGAAGATGGTTCAAGCTGTCCGCGAGGATCTGCGGCGGGCCATGCAGCGGGAGCGCGAGTTGGCCGCGCGCGAGGCCGAGGGGATCGCCCGGCAAATCGCGGAGAAAGTCCTCGGGCGGAGGGTCGGATGAAGCATCTGCTGGGCCTGTGGATCGCCGAGGTTTGGGCGGCGGGATCGGGGGCCGAAGAAGCCCATGGAGTCGCGTGGTTTCAGCTTATCTTTCCGCTCGTCAACTTCCTTATTTTCGCCTACCTGGTCAAACGCTACCTGCTTCCCGTGATGCGAAATTATCTGAGCGAGCGGCGGAGCCGGGTCGTCAACGCGGTCAGGGAAGCCGAGCAGGAGCATGCGCGCGCCGAGGCGATGGTCCGGGATTATCGGGACCGGCTGGCGGGTCTGGAAGCGGAAACCCGGGAGCTACGCGAGATGCTGCGCCAGGAAGGCGACCGGCTGCGGGCGAAGCTCGTGGCAGAGGCCGAGGAGCTGGCGGCAAAGATCAAGGCAGATGCCGGTTTTCTGGCGGACCAGGAAGTGAAAGCCGGCCGCCAGCAGCTCCGCTCGGAGTTGGCGGCGCTCGCGCATGACCAGGCCGCCGAACTTCTGCGGCGTCAGCTTTCGCCCGAGGATCAGCGGCGCTTGGTCGAGGAATTTGTCCACGGCGTAGAAGGGGTTCGATGATCGAAGGAAGCTTAGGTCGCAGGTACGCCAAGGCCCTTTTCCAGTTGGCTGTTGAAGCGGGACGGGAAGAGGAGGTGGGCGAGGAAGTCGGGCGCTTTGTTGTTGCCTATAGCGGCTCGCCGCTCAACCGGGTGATCGGTAACCGGTCTCTGCCTGCGCGAAGCCGAAAGACCGTGGCCATTCAGGTTGCGCAGGCTCTCGAGCTCTCCGCCCTGACCACGCGCTTTTTATCCCTCTTGATCGACCGCGATCGCATGGCCCTTCTGCCTTCGATCGCTGCTCGTTATCGACGTTTGCTGGATGAGGCGAAAGGCCGGGTAGAAGCCCGCCTCGTCGGGGCGCGCCCGGTAGATCCGGAGCTGCTCGAGAAATTGCGCGCCGTGCTGGAAAAGATTACGAGCAAAAAGGTGATCCTGCGCGAGGAGAGCGACACCGGGCTTATCGGCGGCGTGCTGGTTGAGTTGGAAGGCAGAATCTACGATGGCAGCGTGCGTACCGAACTGGAAAAGATGAAAGCGCGCATCGAGCGCGGTTACTGAAGGAGGCGCAAGCGATGGAGATCGGCACAGCGGAGATCAGCCGGATCATCAAAGAGCAGATTCGGGACTACGACAAGGCGGTGGAGGTCCAGGAGGTCGGCACCGTGCTTTCGACCGGAGACGGGATTGCTCGCATCTACGGTCTCGATCGCGTGGCGGCCGGCGAACTGATCGAGTTTCCCCACGGGATCTACGGCGTGGCCCTGAACCTTGAGGAAGACAACGTCGGCGCCGCTCTCTTCGGCGACACGCACCTCATCGGAGAGGGAGATACGGTCAAGCGCACGGGTCGGATTGCTGAAGTGGCAGTCGGGGAAGCCATGGTTGGCCGGGTGGTCAATGCCCTGG
>JACPFH010000509.1 GCA_016183075.1 Deltaproteobacteria bacterium
CGGGTCGTATTCCCGGTCCACCGCGATCAGCACTTTGTTGCCCGCGACGGTATTTCCATAGCCTACAAAGCCGACGTGGCTCTCGCGATTCTCCCGCCAGCCGGCCAGCGCGCGCGCGCCGGGCATAAGCGCCGCCAGATCCAGGCTCCGAACCCCCGGCTCGCCGGCTCGCCCGCCTGCGGCGGCCGCTCCCGCGCTGATTCCTACTTCGTCGCCGATGTCACACATGAAAAGCCCTATTTCACCGGAGCTAGAGTCCCAGCTCTTTCTGCGCCTGTTTGAGATAGCTAAGATCGACGTACTTTTCCGGGGGAGGCAGAGGCTCCTTCAACAACCCATCCCTCAACTGCACCTGGAGGTTCAGTTTCAACCCCTCAAGAGTGATGGAGCCATCGACGGGAAAGACCCTGTTCTTGGTAAAATAGTCCACACCCCGCCGCGCGTATGGCTGGCGCACGCCCATCTCTTTGGTGAAAAACTCCGCGGCCTGGTCGGGCTGTTCATGAATCCAGCGCAGGCTCCGGATATGGGCCTTCAAGAATTTCACCACGGCGGGGCGGTTCTTCTCCGCCCACCCCGCATTGACATTGATCGAGTTAAACTGGTAGTGCGGAATCACCTCCATGGTGTCCCCGAGCCTGTTAAAACCCTGGTCTATGGCGATATCCGAGTACGGGATGCCCAGGACGCCGGCGGCCATGGCGCCCCCCTCAAGCGCGGTCAGGCGCGCCGCGGTGCCGCCCGAAACCACGACGAGCGTAAAGTCGTGGGGATGGTTTAGTCCCTTGCTCTTGAGGTAATCGAGCAGGATAGAGGTCCCGCCGCCGCGCAGGCTCGAAACGCCCAGTTTGGCTCCCTTCAGATCGTCGATCTTCTTGTAGGCTTTGCCTCCGATGAGCACATAGGGAGCCGCATTATCGACGCCGGCGATGAGCTTGAGGTTTCCGCCCTTCTCGTTGAACATGATGATGCCGTCGGGATTGAAATTTGCGAAGTGCAACTCGCCGGCAACCAGCGCCTGGAGTTGAACGTCGCTGCGACCGATATTGATGAGCTCGACCTGCAGCCCTTCGGCAGCGTAGAAGCCCTTTTTCAAAGCCGCAAAGAAGGGCAGATAAAAGAGAGTCTTCGAGGTGTAGCCGGCCTTGAGGCTCTGGCCGGAAACAGCGGCGGCAGAGATGAAAACAAATAGCAGGGTCCCGAGGCTTAGAACCTTCTTCATACGATGACCTCCTCTCTTATTCCGAGGCGCTAGCCCTTTACGCAATGATCTAACACCCACCGGACCACATCGATTCTCCTCGCAAACCAAACGTCGGGAAAAGATTTGGCGTACTTGATGGACTCCTCGTAAACTTTTCCAGTTGCCGGGAAAGCCATCTGGCAATGCATCGCCATCGTAAGCATTTTTGGCTCGGCCAACGACTCTTCGTAGAGGATATCAAATTCGTCTTTGAAGGCCCCCAGCAGATCCCGGGCAGTTATCCCTCGCCGATACATGCCCGTGTCGTTGAGCCCGCTGATGGCGTTGCGGTAGGGGATCTCCACAAGGGTCTTGCCTTTGACCTCAACGAGATAAGGGGCATCGTCGTTGACCGCGTCGCCGTGCCAGAGAAACCCCTCGTCTGCCAGTAGCTCCAATGTGTGCTCGGTATGTCTCATCCCTGAAGAGAGCCACCCGGAGGGCCGCACGCCAGCCAGATCCTTAAATATTTTTACGCACGTTCGGATCTCCTCCCTTTCCTCTTCTTTCGACAGGAGAATCAACTGGACATCTTCGGCATAGCTATGGCCCACGATCTCATGCCCCTCGGCATGGAGCGCCTTCACCGCCTCTGGGTATCTGATTGCGGCCAAGCCGTTGATGTTGAAGGAAGCCTTCAGCCCGTGCTTTCTCAGTATCCTGAGGATCCGCCAAAATCCGGTCCTTCCCCCATAGTCGTTTTCGCTGGCTGTCCTGAAATCGTATTTGGATCTGACCTCCTCTGAGGTAATCGGGTTCGACCCGCCTACATGCCGGCTTCGGCGCAGCTTGGGGTCCGGGGTTTCGGTCCACGCCTCCAGGTTGCCCGCAAGAGTAACGGCCAGCCTGGCGCCATCGGGCCAGTGAATCTTTATCTTTTTCCCTTTGGAAAAAACGTCGTAGAAAGAATCGTGTGCCGGGATCATGCTTATTCCCTCCTCTGATAGCAAAAGCTTGACTCGATGAATGGGTATAGAAGAAAAACCAGGGCACTGTCAATCCATGCCAGGGCCAACCCTACCGCTGTTGGCTGAGGAGATCATAAACTAAATAATAGAACTTCAACATGGAGGGGAGATAGACGGTCAGAAACTCTTTGGGGGAAAGAGCCGGACGCGTCGGGTCCACGTGGGCAAAAAGTCTTAAAATCGCGAGGTGTACTTTATCTTTATCCTGCACGGCATCCGCCAGCCTGAGGCTTTCCGTGTAGGGGATCAGAGGGTCGGTGGAGCCATGGCCGATGAGAAGATAGGCATGAATCGAAGGGATCAGCGGGGCCAACGCGAGTCTTCCAAGATAATCCCGCACCCGCGAATCGGTTTTCTTGAC
>JACPFH010000503.1 GCA_016183075.1 Deltaproteobacteria bacterium
GACGCCTCCTTCGGGCGGAAATGACTGTTACGGCTCGCGATCGCTGATCCGTTTCAAGGCTGTATCCAACACCGAGATATCCAACAGCCCGGTCGGATGGTGCGCGATCCTGAGCGTGGGTATGACGCCCTTCCTCTCCGAAAGGAGTTTTTCCGGCCAAGGAAGATTCGACGGATCGAGACGTTGGTAGCTCACCTTGTAAGGCTCGCCCGCAAAACGTCGCAGCCCACTGAGCACCGCAATCGCCGACTCGTCCGTCTTGTTCGCCGTATAACCGAGAAGCTCGATGTACCAGGAAGGCCAGGTGAGAGCCCAGGGATTTTCGCTGTGCTGTTCCAGAGCGCGGGTCACTGTTTGCGCTATCCGCGCGCGCCGCTGCGGCGTAACCCAGGATTGGAGCCTTTCCTTGCCGGCGAGGAACCTCTGCCCGCTTTCGGTTTTCCGCGCCTCTCTTTCCTCCTTTACGGAAAGCTCCTCTAGACACTCTCGCAACGCCGTTACCCCTCTGCGACAGACCCTGAGATCGGCGTCGTTCAGAGCGTTTATCAAAAGGTCGATCAGGCTCTCTTCCGCCCACAGATCCAGGAACTGGCGGATCTCGCTCATCAAGTTCTCGCGCCATTCGGGCGACGGCAGCTCATGCCACTTCTCCGCCAGACCCCCAACGCCCTTCTCAAGAACGATCCGGGCGACGAGATACTGAAACGCTCTCTGCTCGTCTTTGGCTTTGTATCCGGAAACGATGCTCGCAAGCGAGCGCTCCGAAGAATTGCGAAGCTCGGCGATGGCCTTGAAGGCAAGACGATAATCTTTACCGCGGAGCTGCTTCAACAGATATTCTTCTCGTGCGTTGGTCATTGTTGATCTAACTGATGCCGATTGATCCTGAAGCGACACCTTGGGCCGCGCCTCGCTTGGGCGACAGGCGATTTGATGAATGTCGGCGCTTTGCCATGCGGTTATCAGAATCAGGCCACGTCCTCGACCAAGCGGACTCTCACTCCCAAGAAACCACTCGCAGCTCCGAAATCACGCCGTCCAATTCGGATCGCTCGACGATAACCGCGCCAAGTTGCTGTGAATAATATAATTGCTTGTTGTCCACACCTTCAGGATGTCTCTCGGTGAAATTGATCACGAATACTTTGCCGGGAACAATCGCGCCAAATCTTCTATCGCCGTCGAGCTCTTCCACCACGTCATAGGAATAAGAGTAATTGAGAACTGCAGGAGTAGAGCTTGGCGCGCCTACAGGAGCCTGGTATAGGCGCTTGGCCTTCACGGTCATTCGATTCCCTACTCTCAAGGGAAACAGACGGCCGTCAGAGCTGACGACCTCCTTGATGTAGCTTTTGAAGTGGATCTCGCGCGTCTTGTATCTTTTTATAGAGAGGAAGGCGGCATTCAACAGACCTCCGGCATTTATCTCGTAATCGATGTATTGCCCGGGATCTCTGGGAACCTCGGATATCGATTTAATCCTGCTGAACACCCTCTGCGTATCAGTCAGAGAAGTCACCCGCTCGAACTGCAAGCGCTCGGCAGGTCTGGATTTCTCATGGAAGACTTTAACGAATTTCAGCGTGGAAAATGTAGGCTTCGGCGCCTCCTTGAACAGATCCGAGAGCGGCAGATCCTTTGGAATGACGTCGTAGGTCGGTTCTCCGGGAAAGATGTGTCCCTGCTCCTTCGCCTGACAGCCCAACAGGGAGAGAATCAGTAGTCCCAATACCGGGCCGCACATCCGGGGCATGGGTAGCCACATGGGCCAAATAGCAGAACGTCGGGGGTTGGGGAAGGAGCTTCCTATGCTGCCTGCTGCCTTCCGCCTACTGCGAAGGTTTCTTCCCCATCTCTCTGAGAGCCTCGTTTAGGAGGTCGCGCGCGACAAATTGCTCGATGTCTGGCATCGGCTTGCCCGCCGGCCAGCCCGCCTCCGGAGTCATCCTGGACTTGAACAGCAAGCCCAGCAAATCGCGGGGGATGTCCGGCCCGAACGCATTCTGAAGCTGCTTATAGACCGCCTCAGCGACCTTTATGTCTTTGATCGAAAACCACTTCTGGATGACGTCGATGGACCCCTTCTTATTAGTCTTGACATAATCTTCTGCCTTGGCTATTGCCCTGATGAATTTCTTCACCTCGTCACGCTTTTCTTTGATTCGATCTCTGTGCGTAAAAAAGGTTCCCCCCAATCTGGGAAGGTAGTCCCCGGTCTTCATGATAACCTTCATCCCTTCCTGCTCGGCCCTGGCGGCGTGTGGAAATGTCAAGATAGCGCCCTGTATGGAGCCGCCGATAAGCGCAGGGATCCGATCAGTCTCCCCTGCAAAGCTGATAATTTTGTAATCTCTCCCGGCCACCATTTTGAAAAACTGCCCGAGCACAATGGTTGCCTCCTCGTAATCCGCCGAACCGGGTCTACCCAGACCCAGGGTCTTACCCTTCAAATCCTCCACCCTTTTGATGTCCGGGGTCGTCGTGATGGTCCACTGAGAGATCAAGGACTGGCTGACAATAAAGATTAGAGGAGCACCCCTCAACATCGCGATAGAAGCCCCGCCCGGGATCGGGACATACTCTATCTCCTTGGCTATTCCCGCCCTCACGAGCGCGCCGCC
>JACPFH010000521.1 GCA_016183075.1 Deltaproteobacteria bacterium
CGTCAGCTTTGAGGTAAAATCCGACGAGAGCCTTTGTATCCTGGGACCGAGTGGCTGTGGCAAAACCACGCTGCTTCGGCTCCTGGACTGCTTGATTGCCCGGGATCATGGCGAGATCGTTTTGGACGGTGACCCGGTGACGGATCCGCGCCCTGATGTGGCCATGGTCTTTCAGCACTTTGGGCTTTTTCCGTGGAAGAGCCTCGAGGAGAACATCGCCTACGGGTTAACCCTCAGGGGAAAACCCAAGCAGGAGATTTCCCGGACCGTGGAACGGTATATCCAACTCGTGGGTCTCAAAGGATTCGAGAAGTCTTATCCCTACCAACTTTCCGGCGGAATGCAGCAGAGGGCCGGTCTAGCCAGGGCCTTGGCCGTCAATCCCTCGCTACTCTTGATGGACGAGCCCTTCGGCTCGCTTGATGCCCAGACGCGAGAAACCCTCCAGGAGGAACTCTCGAAGATACTGGAGCAGGAAAGAAAGACCATGATCTTCGTCACCCATTCGATCGATGAGGCTATTTATCTGGGTGATCGCATCCTGCTCATGACGCCGCGACCGGGGAAGATACGGGAGATCCTTCCGGTCGAGATCCAGCGACCGCGCGACATCAGCCAGGTGAGGTCGAATCCTCGGTCGCTCGAGCTCCGCACCTACATCTGGGAACGGTTGAAACGAGACGCTGAGCAGAATATAAGCGTAACGACATGAAGGGCTCGATGTACACGTGGGGCATCCGGGTTGTTACGCTCGCGGTGGTCCTCACGGCGTGGGAACTCTATGGCCGGTCGGTGAACCCGATCCTCTTCACCTATCCCACCGCCGTCGCGCGCGCTTTTGTCGAGTTGGTTGCCAAAGGTGAACTCCAGCGTTTTCTCCTTCAGAGCCTTGAGGTATTTCTCTATGGTTTCACCATCGCCGTTGCCGTGGGCATCCCTCTCGGGGTCCTGCTAGCTCGGTTCACCACACTGGCCCTCGCGGTGGAGCCCTATCTCCTTGCGATCTACTCCACGCCGATGGTCGCGTTCATCCCGCTCATCGTTCTGTGGTTCGGCTTTCGAGTGCTCGCTAAAGTCATTATCGTCTTCCTCTTCATGGTCTTCCCTATTCTGCTCAACACCCAGCAGGGGGTGAAAAATCTAAACCAAGACCTGCTAGAGGTGGCCCGTTCCTTTTGCTCCAACGAACGCCAACTCTGGGGCGACCTCATCATTCCATCCGCGCTCCCTTTCATTCTTGCCGGGATTAACCTGGCGATCGGCCGCGGCCTGGTAGGGATGATTGTGGCTGAGTTCTTTACTTCGGTTGCCGGGCTTGGTTATATGATCGTTCAGTACGCCAATTCGTTTGAGACGGCCAAGCTCTTTGTCCCTATCGTGGTGTTGATGGCGCTCGGCGTAATCCTCATCGGGGTAATAAAAATCATCGAACGGAAGATCGCGCCCTGGCAAAATCGTGAACAGGGAGAACCATAGGATATTTTTTCAGAAGAGATAAGTGAACCGTGCTTAAGGAGGAGAACCATGAAACGAATCACGCACTCTTTGAGCCTTGCAGTCGCTCTCGCAATCGGCTTGCTGATCACGGGAGTGCCGGGCTCGCTAGCGGGGCAGGCGCCCAAGAAGCTGGTCCTCGCCATGGCCGTCACGCCGCCAAATCTCGTCCACATCCCTCCGTACCTCGCCAAGGACCTCGGCTATTTCAAGGAGGAAGGGCTGGATGTGGACATCGTTTCTTTTGAGGGAGGCGTCGGTTCTCTCCGAGCCATGATGGCTGGCTCCGCGGACGTGGCGCTGACCAGTGGCGATCCTCCAATCCTGGCCCGCGCGCAAGGCGCTACCATCCGAATGATTCTTTCCAGCTCACCCCTTCTGGAGGCGGTGATGACCGTTCAAGGAAACATCAAGGAGCTCAAAGACCTCAAAGGGAAAAAGATCGGCATCCAGGAGCCCAACGGCTTCGCTGACATCTTCAGCCGCCGTCTCTTGGCTCGCGCCAAAATCAAGCCCGACGAGGTCCAGTTCATCAGCACATCCACGGCGGGGCGCGTTCCCGCCCTCCTCACCGGACAGGTGGATACCGCCGTCATGCACGTCGAGCAGGCGATCCGGGCGATCAAGCGGGCCCCCAACTTGAGAAACCTGGTCAACTTCTGGGAGCTTTTCCCCGACGCCCTCTACAACGTGCTCGTCACACAGGAGAAAACGCTGAAGGAAAAACGCGACTTGATCGAGGCTTTCGTTCGGGCCGTGATCAAGGCGAATCGCTACCTTGTTAAAAACAAGAAGGGAACCCTGGATGCGGCGGCCGAGCTAACGGGTTACACGATTGAAGAGCTCGATCCAGCCTATGATCAACTCACCAAAGGACGGGTCTGGAGCGTAAATGACGGCTTGCCGCGCAAGATGGTGGAGTTCAATGTGAACAACCTGATCCGGATCGGGCGGCTCCCAGCCGAGAAAAAAATGGCTTACGAGCAGATCGTCGACCTCGGCCCTGCCGAATCCGCGCTCAAGACGCTCGGCAAGTGGACCGACGATCCGGGGTGGCGTTAGAAGCCTTGCGGCGCTAGACGCGATCGAGCCGAAACTCCTGGCAAGATCGCCGAGAATGAGCGCAACGACCGGACGCATCCGGCCTGTCTAACCTTTACCACAGGCGCCCCAGCCATTTTTGGCGCGTTTACTTGCGGCAGCGCAAAAGACTGGCAGAAGCCATTGAGCCGATCCCGGTGAAGCTCGAGAAGTTGTGACCATCCATACCTCAGCCGGTAATGGAATCTCAGGGCCGGGCCGTTGAATGAATATTATTCAGCAGGTGAATGGAATCCATTCAAATCCTGAGTGGGCCACCGTCGTCGCTGAAAAGCTGAGCATTACGGCTAGCAAAGCTCGCAGGAGACCGTGCCGAACCTCAGTTTGACTTCGACAGCATCTCTATAACCTGCTCGGAATCCATGACATACCCTAGAAAGTCGTCGATATTAGCTAGGCTTGCGCCTTGAGCTTCCGGCGTGGCTGAATAGGTGCAGTCCCTCAAGACTACCGTAACGATATCTCGGGACTTGGCGTCCCTGGCTAGCCACTCCACACCCCAGTTAGTCAGACCTCCAGCCACTATCAGGATCCAGACTCCCTTGACCCTCAGGAGA
>JACPFH010000522.1 GCA_016183075.1 Deltaproteobacteria bacterium
AGTACGTGCGGGGCTTCCGTGGCGTGTGGTTCTGCCGCTGCATCGACCTTGCCGAGTTCTGGTTGCAACAAGAAGCTCTTCATGAGAAAAAGTAGAGAAAGAGGTCATACCCAAGAGGACCGCCCCAGGGGTCGAGGGGTCAGGGTCCACTGATACGCGAGGTGTCGCAAGTGGCTCAAAGTTTGCCCGAGGCGAAGTCGGACCGCGCCGGGTTCGACGATGTTTGGATTCCTAGCGTTTGCCGGGTGTGCTCGAATTGCTGCGGAATCAGGGTCCAGCGGCAAAACGGGGTCATAGTAAGGATCGAGGGCAATCCCGAGAGCCCCCATAACCACGGCAAGACGTGCGCCAAGGGGCTCTCCAACGTCATCGCTTTCTACGATCCGGCTCGCCCGCTCGTTCCCATGGTGAGAACCAATCCTGAGAAGGGGCCGGGGATCGACCCGAAGTGGAAGGAGGTCGGCTGGGACGAGGCCCTCGCTCTAGTGGCCGCGAGGATTCGGGAAACGGTTCGCGAGGATCCGCGAAAGCTGGTTATCCTGCGCGGCATCGGTGAGGCGGACTGGGTGGGAAGCTGCATGGGATCCTTTGCCAAAGCCACGGGCACGCCTAACTTCGCCGGCGGGCCTTTTTTCGCCACTCACGTCGACGCCTGCTACCTGATCAACGGCACGATGCACGTGGAGATCGACCTTCCCCGGTGCGAGTACTTGATTCTTTTTGGCTCCCAGCGCGGTGGCGTCGTGGGGCACGATACCATGCGCCAGGCTATCGAGATGGCGCAGGCCCGAGATCGGGGCATGAAGGTGGTAGTGCTTGACCCCATTTGCAGTCCAACCGGTTCGAATGCGAGCGAATGGGTGCCTATTCGCCCGGGCACCGACGGTGCCGTCGCGTTGGCCATGCTCCATGTTTTGGTAAACGAGCTGGGCATCTTCGACCGCGGCTTTCTTGCGGTTCACACCAATGCCGCCTATCTGGTGGGTGAGGACGGGAAATATATCCGCGACCGGGGCTCCGGCAAGCCTCTCATGTGGGATGAGGCCGCGAATTCTCCCCTTGCCTTCGACGTGGCAAGCTCTCCCGCCTTGGAGGGACAATTTCAAGTCGATGGCCGGTCGTGTGAGCCGGCGTTTTCGAAGCTGAAAGAGCGCCTGAAAGAATACGCACCCGAGAAGGTGGCGGAAGTCACCACAGTGCCGCCACAACAGATCCGCCGGCTGGCGCGGGAGTTCGGCGAAGCCGCCAGGATCGGCAGCACCACCGTGATCGCCGGCAAAGAGATGCCTTACCGGCCTGCCTGCGCTTTCTGCGATAGCCGCGGCCTTTCCTCTCACCAGTTCGGCATGTGGGCTTCCATGGGCGTTCACATGCTGAATCTCATCGTGGGCGCGATGGATGTTCCCGGAGGGAGTCTCAGCACCAACATTCTGGGCCCGGGGGAGAAACGCCGGGTGGAGGAGAGCGCCGATGGGCTGGTGATGGCGCCGGGAGATGTTCGCTCCTATCCTCCGCGGCGCCCGCGCGCGCCGCAAAGCGTGAACCTGAACGAGCTGTTCCCGTTGGGGCGGACCATGGGAACGGTGATGATGGGTCTGAGCCTGGTGCAACATCCCCAGATGCTGCCCTATAAGCCGGAAGTTCTCATCCTGAATAACTTCAATATGATGATGTCGGGAGTAGACCCGCAGATGCTGGCTCAGGCCGTCGGGCAGTTCCGATTCGTCGTTTATTTGGGGGACAAGAATTGCGAAACCGCCGCGATGGCCGATGTCTTCCTCCCTCAGCTCCATGCTCTGGAAAGATTGGATTTCCCCATGAATTCGATGCGCGGGTGGATCAACGGCGACGAGTGGTACTTCACTTTGCGCCAACCCGTGCTCGCGGAGCCGACCGGCGGCAAACACCCCGCGGAGATTTACCTCGAATTGGCGGAGCGGGTGGGAGTGACCGACCGGTTCATACCGTCCTTGAACGATAGCCTCGGTTTAAAGGACGGGTACCGGCTCGAGATCGGGCGGAAATACTCCATGGATGACGTCATGGATCGCCACATCAGATCATCTCTCGGCCCCGAGGTCGGTCTCGACCAGCTCAAAGAGAAGGGTTTCGTCGCCTATCCCCGAACGGCGGTGGAGAAGTTCCCGAGAGCCCTGACCAAGTTGCCTCGAACCCACCTATACTTTGAATTCCTGTTGGAGGCGGGGCAGCAGCTCGGCAGCATGGCCACCGAGGCGGGGCTGAGTTTGGACACTCGAGGGTTTCAGGCGTTGCCGTGCTGGTATCCGTGCGCGGCGCAAGCGCAGGCCGCGCCGGATTATGATCTTTTCGCCGTCAACTACAAGCTGCCCTTCCACGGCAACACCATGACGCAGGATAATCCGTGGCTCGCCGAGCTGGCCGTTCACCATGCCTTGGGCTATAAGTTTTTGCTCAATGCCCAGACCGGCGCGCGGAAGGGAATCGCCGATGGGGACGAGGTCTTGCTCGAGACGGGCACCGGCGCTCACGCCAGCGGAATTGTGAAGTTGAGCCAGTGCATTCACCCGGAGGTCGTCGGCTTGGCTTCTTCGTTCGGCCACTGGGCCCAGGCCCGCAAGGCCGGCAGGCACCGGGGCGCCCACTTCAATTCCCTGGTGCCTTACCGTATGTCTCAGATCGATCCGATGGCGGGTTTGATGGATGCGTGCGTGAAGGTGAAGATAAGCAAGGCGCCCGCGCGATAGCGTCTCAGTGCATCTTCTCTCTGGCAGCCCGGGTCATTTTTTCCCAAAGATAATCATCCAGGACACCGCATAGTTTTGCGACGAGCTGTTCGCCGGAGGCGATGAGTTTCTGCCCGACGGGCCGCTTGAAAAAACAGAGCATCTCGTCGATCTCGGTTTCGTCCCAATATTGCTCGTAAAGCGCGACCATTCTCTCCACGATCTCTTCGAGGTTGACTTCTTCGCCGCACCGGAGCGGAGTTTTCATCCCTTCGCGGGTTTCTAAATACGGAAAGAGGGGCGCGAGAGAGGAGAGGCGTTTTTCCACGCATCCTACGTATCCCTTCAGAATCATGAGCTTGTGCACTTTCTCTCGCTTAGTCATGGCATCTCCGCGTCACGCTTACGTTCCTCGGGGACGAGTCTTCCGGCCGCGGCCGATGGACTGAGCTCCCTCGGGGAGCGCGCTCTCGGCTGCGGCCGATAGGCCAGTGGCATGAGTCGTACTGTTTGTAATCGGACGTCCGCAGCCTCGCTCGCGCTCCCCCTCGGTCGCGAGCAAAGGGGCCCGCCGCTTCCGACCTGGCTCCCTTCGGAACCCTTGATCGAGGTTGCGCAGAGACTCGTGTCAAATTCATGAATGTGTTTGTATTAGAAGCCGTAGCTTTTCCACTCCTTCCGAACGCGGTCGAGATGTTCCTGCGGCGGCAGCGAGACCCCGGGGAAGGCATGTTTGCGGGTCGCATCGATGCCAAGTTTGGACGAAACCCGGCGGGTCGGATCCTGCTGCACGATATTTTCCGGCGCCTGGGAGGGATCCAATGAGACCGCCGGCATTCCCGGCATGATGAAAACGTCTCTCTCGGGCTGGACGCGGAAGGACATCGCCCAGTTCACCATGGCGAGGTCTCGGATGTCGATGTCTTCGTCGACGACGACGGTGAATTTCCCGAACTGCGGCGCGAAACTCCAAGCCGCGCACATCACGACGCGCGGCTGAGCGGGATGGGACTTCCGAATCGAGATGACGAGATAGGCGGCCGCCCCGCTGCATTCCATGAGGTGCACGTCGCAAACCGGGAGATGCAGGTCATCCACGAGATGTTTGTAAAGCGCGGAGCCTCTGCCCGTCGAGCGAATGCAGCTCGATTCGCTCGGAGGCATCTGGCTGATGAAGGCCTGAAAAAGCGGCCGATTGCGGTGGCTGATGCAACTGACGTCGACCATGTAGGACATCGACTCCGGCCCCATGTAGCCGGTGTATTCGCCGAAGGGACCCTCCCGCACGGGTTCGTTCGGCCGGATCCGGCCCTCGATGACGATTTCCGCGGACGCCGGGACTTCCAGGTCCACGGTTGTGCACTTGATCACTTTGACCGGCGCGCCGCGCAAAGCACCGGCGACGGCAAGCTCATCGACGTTCTGGGGAAGGCGGGTCACGGAAACAAGACCGATCGTTGGATCCGTACCGAGGACTATGGCCACCGGAGCCGGCCGGCCGCTCTTGTTATTTTTCTCGACGTGCTCTCTGCCTCCCTGGAGGTAGTTGATGAACAGACCCAGCTCGCGCCGTCCCTTGAGCTCGACGCGGTAGGTGCCGACATTACGGATGCCCGAGTCCGGATCGGCGGTGACGACGCAACCTGCGGTGATATAGGGGGCGGGATCCTGTCCCACGGTCCAGGTGGGAATAGGAAGCCGGTGGAGGTCCACCTGTTTATCGGCGAGAATATTTTCCTGGACGGGACCTTTGGAAACGCGTTGCGGCTCGATCGGATGCTGTTCGGCTTCGCTCCACTTTTTGTGTACGTCCCGCACCTCGCAGTCCAGGGCGAGGCAATAGATCGAGCGGGATCCGCCGAGTACGCCGGCCACTACGGGGATATCGAAGCCGGCGACATTCTCGAAGAATAGAGCGGGACGTCTGTCCTCCGGAATGCTCTGGAAGGCGACTCTCGATACCGCGGCGATCTCCCAGTCCTTATCCACGGGCTTGGAGATACGGTGCAGCTTTTTCGCGCCCTCCAGCCGGGCCAAAAATTCGCGCAGATCCTGGTACGGCATAGGGTCCTGTTGATCCCCCTTTTTTCTAGCTTGGCTGCTAGGGCAGCAAATTCAGTGCCACATCTAGACTTGTTAGAATCGGAAGGCGCTGGAATTCGCTGTGGTGGCATGTAGGAGGTCATCTGAGCAGCCGCGATCAGGACGTGTCACGGAGTATCCCTAAAAATAAGAATGAGAAATGGGCAATTTCTCGATTAAGGGAAAGGAGGCGCCTGTTGCCTCATGCCTCTCACC
>JACPFH010000513.1 GCA_016183075.1 Deltaproteobacteria bacterium
GCCGGTATTTTGACGGCAGGCTATGGCGCAGGCGCGAATAAGCCTCCTGCCATTCCTGTATCCGGCTTGCGGGCCACGCGCTCTTGTGGATACGGTACATCTCATCGAGCCATCGGCGCGCAGCCTCTCCCTCCTGGGTTAGATGAAGGCGCAGTTCCTGTATCCTTGTTTGGAGACTCTCCCACTGCCTCAGAAAGTTGTTCAAATCTTTACGGGTGAACAGGATCTTTGAGGGTAACTCTTCAAAGGGATCCAGCAGGGTCTTGGCCCTGGCCGGGAGCGCCGCCTTGGCGTTGCTATAGGCCTTTTGCCACTCTGCGATCTTGAGGGCCTGCCAGATCTCTCCCTGAATCCTCTGAATCTCCTCGATCCATCTCTCTTCCTTTTCGCTCTTCTTGCGCGTCTGCAGCCACACCTCTTCCATCTCCTTGATGAACTTCGCCCAGGCGATGAACAGGCGTACGACTTCCTTCGACCGCTTCCACAGGTGGACCGGTAGCGGGTCGATGGCGAAGCCGGGCCGGCGCGATCGGCGTTCCTTCAAGCGGAAAAAACCCGCGATCATCGGATGTTCTTTTTCGATGATGGCGGCATTTTTGTACCAGAAAAAGACCGACATCAGGTTCCAGTAAACTTTCGGATTGTGGTTCCAGCGCGAGAGAATCCGGATCATGTTCTCTTTGCTGTAGAAGGTTCGCCAGGCCTCGTTATACGCCTCCGTCCATTCCTCGGCCGTCATGCGGGGGTGCTGGATGGTTGCATGGAAAGAGTCGCGCTTGTTGAAATCGGGATCCATCCAGTCGCCGCGTCGCATCATCTCGCGGTGGTCGTGGGATCCCGGCAGAGGAGTGAGCATGAAGAACGAGGCCTGATCGGGATTGATCTCCTCTAGGAAGCGCAGATCCCGACGCACTCCCTCGCGGGTATCCCAGGGAAGGCCGATGATGTATCCGGTGTGGACAACGATGCCGGCATCGTGCCATTCTTGAATGATCCGCGGGTACTCGTCGACGTGGTTTTGTCCTTTCCCTTCCGCCTTTAGGTTCTCTGGGTTGACGCTCTCCATTCCGATAAAGACCTGGGTGCAGCCGGCCTCGGCGGCGAGCCTGACGAAGTCCTTGGGCTTGCGGGCAAGGTCAACCTGCATCATGAAGGAGATCTTGATGCCTTCTTTTCGCAAACGGATGATCGCCTCGAAAGTTTCTCGCCAGAGCTTTTTGCGGGCAAAGTTGTCGTCGGTAAAAAAGTAGAAGGAAACGCCGTGATCGTTGTAGTTCCTGCGCAGGAGTTCGGCGAGTGCCTCCGGATGTCGCTCGCGCATTTTTCGCCCCTGGACGTTGATGATCGTGCAGAAGGAGCATGCGAACGGGCAACCCCGCGAGGTGTCAGCGGTGCCGAAGGCGGGCTTGGCGAAGTGCTTCATGGTCTTCGGGCTCGTCAGGGGCATAGGAGCCCGGGAGATGTCGACCAGATTCTGCAGATCCTGGGCGTAGTGGTAGAGAGGTTTGAGCCGACCGTTCAGGTAGTCGGATAGGATCTCTTCCCACTTCCCTTCCACCTCGCCGGAGACCACCGTGATCGACTCGCGGTAGAGTTCCATGATGTCCGGCATTTCCGCTCCCAGCATGGAAATCGTGCCGCTGGTATGAAAGCCGCCGATCATGACGTCGATTCCCTGGGCGCGAAATTGCTTGCCGAGATCCACGGCGCGCGGGAACTGGTTGGTCTGGACTCCGACCAGGCAGACCAGCAGTTTGGCGTGGGACTGCCGGCTCCAGCGGACGATCTTTCGGATCGGTAGTTTTTCCGCCGTCTCGTCGAAGGTGACCACTTCGATCTTGAGATCCCCGAAAACCCGCCGGTCGATGACGTCCTGAGTCAAGCCGTGGAGCACGTTGAGCGTGTTGCTTGGGAGCACGCTTTTCCAGAACCGGATGACGTACCCCTCATCGTCGTACTTGGAGGGTTTGATCAGAACGATCCGGAATCGTTTGATTCGCGGCCTCTCGGGCAACACACTAGCCTCACCAGCGCTTGTAACTTGCTGGAACATCCGCTCTAGATAGTGTATATGTATACGGGTATCCGCCTAGACCTTTGGCGCACTGTAACAGCGGCTCCGGCTGATGTCAAGGTATATATGCGGTTTGAATGATTCGCCTGTTTCACGTCTCTAAAATCTTCCCGCCTAACTATCCCGCGCTCGTGGATATCCATTTGCAGGTTGAGAAGGGAGAATTTGTCTTTCTGAGCGGCCCGAGCGGGGCTGGCAAGACAACCCTGCTGAACCTGCTCTTCCGCGACGAAGAGGCGACAGAAGGCCAGATCATAGTCAACGGCCGCAACATCACCCGGCTCAATGGGGCGGGAGTGGCCGAGCTGCGCCAGGAGCTCGGCCTGGTGTTCCAGGAATTCAGACTGCTGCCGAGCCTCACGGCGCTTGAGAATGTCGCCCTGGCTGCCGAGGTGGTGGGAACTCCGAGGCGGGAAAGCCGCCGAAAAGCCTTTACCTTGCTGCGCGAGCTGGGGCTCAAGGACAGGCATGACTGCAAGCCGCCGGTGCTCTCCGGAGGTGAACAACAACGCGTCGCCATTGCCCGCGCCCTGGTGAACGATCCGATCCTGGTCTTGGCCGACGAGCCCACGGGCAACCTGGACGCCGAGATGGCGGAGGAAACGATGCGGCTGCTGTTGCGGATTCACGAGCAAGGGACGACGGTCCTGATTGCGACCCACGACACGGGGCTGCTCGAACGGTTCAGCCACAGGGTGGTCCATCTTCAACGGGGTCGCCTGACGGGCGACTCCAAGCATCCGGGGGAGGAGGGGTCTGCGTGAGATTTGCGCAGGTTTCCTTCGTCTCCCGCCGGGTGCTGAAAAGCCTGAGGGAATTGCCCTGGACTCACGTCCTGACCGCTGGGCCCATGACGATGACGCTTTTTATATACGTCGGCTTTCTACTGATTCAAGAGTACCTCCACGGGCTCCTACACGGGTGGAAGAGTCAGGTGCAGGTGTTTGCGTATCTCGACAACGGCGCCGGGGCCGTCGACGCCATGGTCAAGCAGGTGCGCTCGTACCCGGAGGTGGAGCGCGTCGGCTACGTGTCGAAGGCGGAGGCTTGGGAGAAATTCAGGCGGAGCCTCGGAGCCCAATCCGGCGTGCTCGAGGGGCTAAATGCCGATATCCTACCCGCCTCGCTGGAGATTACGCTTGCGCCGTCCCACCGCTCGCGGGCGGCGGTCGAGGGGCTGGCTCGGCGGCTGCGCGCCGTTGCGGGGATCAGCGAAGTCGAGTATCCGGAGGAATGGGTGGAGAAGCTCGGGCTGCTCGTGCTTGGGATTCGATGGACGAAATGGGTCCTCGGCGGGTTTCTCTTCGTCGCCACGCTGCTGATTGTCGGCAGCACGGTTCGGCTCGCCTTTTTGGCGCGCCGGGACGAGATCGAGATCATGCAGCTAGTGGGAGCTTCCGCGGGGTTGATCAAGGCCCCATTTGTGATCGAAGGGATGATTCAAGGTATAGTGGGAGCCTCCTTAGCGCTCTTCGGGTTGTGGCTGGTGTTCCTCCTGTTGCGGGAACGGGTTCCCTCTTCGCTGGCGGTTTTTGTTCCCGGCGGCGCGGTGCGTTTCCTCGACCTGCGCGGCGCCGGCGTGCTGCTCGTGCTCGGCTTGGCGATGGGGACAGGGGGCAGCCTATTTGCGCTCAGGAAGTTTCTCAAGCGGTGGGGAAGATGACGAAGGCGCGGCGAGTCGAATCGGTGCTGGCGGTGCTTGTGCTCGGTCTGTTCGCGCAGCTCCACGGCGCGGAAGTGGAGAAGGAGCTCGAGGGAATCAAGAAGAAGATCGCGAAGGAAAAGCAGGGGATCAGCACTGTCCAGAAAAAGGAAGGATCGGTCCTCAAGGGACTGCAGAGAATCGAGGAGCAATTGGACCGAAAGGACCAGGAGCTGAAGCGGATCAACATGCGCCTCGAAGTCGTCATTGGCGACCTGCAAAAGAAAGAGGAACAGGCGCAAAAGGTTTCGCAGTCTCTGAGCGCCCGCAGAGAGCTGCTGAAGAAAAGGGCGAGAGCCCTGTACAGGTGGCAGCGGGGCGGCAGCCCTTTCGTGTTCCTCAACGGGGGCGGGTCCATCGCCGAACTAATGCAGCGCAAGCGCTATCTGGAGCTTACGCTCGCCTATGACCAGCGGTTGTTGGAGCGGCTGAGCGAGGAATCCGGCGAACTGGAGAAGCTGAGGGAGGATCTGATCGGGAAGCGGGAGCAGGTGGACCGGGAGCGGAGAAAGTTGGTCGAAGTCAAAGAAGCGATCAGGCAAGGGCGGGAGAACAAGCGCGAGGCTCTCACAAGCCTCAGGCGGGAGAAAGAGACGCGCGTGCGAGCGCTCAGGGAGCTGGAGCAAGCGGCGCACCGGCTGCAGACGATGATGGATGAGATCAGTCGCAAGGCGGTCGCCAGCGCGGGCGCGAGCCGGGGCCCGGCGGATTTCGAGGCGATGAAGGGAAAGCTGGATTATCCGGTCCGGGGAGAGATCATGGCGGCCTTCGGGAAAACCCAGCACCGCGAGTTTACCGCCGAGCTGTTTCGCAAGGGCATCGACATCGCGGCCTCCCTCGGCGAAGAGATCCGGGCCGTCGAGAGCGGCAAGGTGGTCTTCGCCGACCGGTTCTCGGGCTACGGCAAGATGCTGATCGTCGACCATGGGCAGCGGTACTACACGATCTATGCCCACCTTGCGGATCTTTTGAAGCGCAGCGGCGAGCCGGTTCGACGGGGCGAACTCATCGCCACGGTCGGCGACAGCGATTCCCTGCAGGGCGCGCGGCTCTACTTTGAGATCCGCAAGGGAGGCAAGGCTTTGGACCCTCTGCCATGGTTTAAGAAGCGCTAGCTATTTGGCGGCTCTTGCGTTAAGAACTCATTTTAAGCATACTCAACCGTATTCGAGCATACTCAAATCGTCGGGGAGAGGTTATGCGCTGGATAAAGACACAAAGGGTTAGAAGTCGCGTCCTGTTGCCGGTCGTGTGGCTGGTCGCGGGGATCGTTCTTGGCAGCCACGTGGTTACCAATGTTTCCGCGATCCCTCGGGAGGATTACGAGAGCCTGGAGGCCTTCACGAACATTCTCTCGATCGTCCGCAAAAACTACGTCGATGAGGTGAAGACCAAAGATCTCTTGTCGGGGGCCATCAACGGGATGCTGCATTCGATGGACCCCCACAGCGCCTATCTCACGCCTGACCTTTACAAAGAGCTGCAGATGGACACCCAGGGGAAGTTCGGCGGCCTGGGGATTGAAATTACCGTCAAGGACGGGATTCTCACCGTCGTCTCGCCGATTGAGGATACCCCGGCCTACCGGGCGGGGGTCAAGCCCGGCGACCAGATCTTTAAGATCGAGGACGAGTTCACCAAGGATATGACGCTGATAGAGGCGGTGAGGAAGCTGCGCGGTCCTAAGGGTTCCGCAGTGATGATTTCGATCCGGCGGCAAGGGGTGTCCGATTTTCTGACGTTCAGCATCGTCCGCGACACCGTTCGGGTGCAGAGCGTCCGCAGCCGCGTGCTCGAGGAAGGCTATGGCTACATCCGGTTGGCCCAGTTCCAAGAGCGCAGCGACCGGGATATGCAAAAGGCGCTCGAGAAGCTCAGCGCGGAGAAGGCGGGGCTCAAAGGGCTCGTTCTCGATCTGCGCAACAATCCGGGCGGACTTCTCACCCAGGCGGTCAGAGTTGCGGACCTGTTTCTCGATTCCGGCATGATCGTGTACACGGAAGGCAGGTTGGAGAACCAGAGGCAAAAATACTTCGCCCATAAGGAGGGCTCGTGGACCCAATTCCCCGTCGTGGTTCTCGTCAACGGCGGGAGCGCCAGCGCCTCGGAGATCGTGGCCGGCGCCCTGCAGGACCACAAACGCGCGCTGATCCTCGGGACCAAAAGCTTCGGCAAAGGCTCGGTCCAAACCATTCTCCCGCTCGACGATAACTCGGCGCTGCGGCTCACCACGGCGCGCTACTACACGCCCAAAGGGC
>JACPFH010000507.1 GCA_016183075.1 Deltaproteobacteria bacterium
ACGAGGACATCACCTACGCTTTTCAGACAACAGGCTGCCCAACGGGCGGCAATATCGCCCGCAATGGCAGCTTTAACGCCACGATCAACTGCAATGTTACCAGCCTGGATTTCAGGTACTTCAAGCAGGACGGCACGGAATTATCCCGCCCCGTTGGCGCAACGAACCTCGCCAATATTCAACGTGTGCTTATCACATTAACGGTCCAATCTAAAAATCCGGACCCGGAATTCGGCGGGCTGCTAAACGCCACGATGACGTCTAATGTTGATCTGCGCAATCGGGGATTATCGTAGTAACGACACTGGGTGTACCGTCAACGGTCAAGCGAAAAAGCGCTGACAGAAGGCTACAAAACGGCGAATCGCGCACGTGCGGGCTTCATTGCGGGCGCCGTTCAGCCCGACGCAGGAGCTGATTTACCGAGTCAACGATCTGCTTACCCGTGACGGGCTTGGTCAAATAGTAATCACAGCCTAGTTCATAGGCCTGCTGTATGTCGTCGGGTTCGCCCTTCACGGTGAGCATCGTGACAGGGATTGAAGAAGTATCGGGGTTCCCTCTTAGTCGCCTGAGTATCTCCAAACCGTCCATGCCCGGCAGCATGATGTCAAGAAGTATAAGATCTGGTTTTTGATCTTCCAATTTGTCGAAAAGATCCGCGCCGCTGTCCGCGCACATCACCCTGTAACCCTCGCCCTCTAGGACTGCCTGGGCGATATTTTGGATATCAAGGTTATCGTCAACCACCATTATCGTCTTCTGGTAGCTCATCCCTCGCCTCGTGTGCAGAGCCAGGCCGAGACCAAGCGTATTTAGGAGGCATGCTTCATGCCAAGTCTCCCGAAATTTTCCGCTGGGTGTATGTTGCTGTTTTGTAGGCGATTTGTGTCGTTAGCTCGGCCCTTTGAATGCGGCCCCACTATAATAACTTGGCATTTTTTGTCAATAAATTACCGGCTTTTGTCACTTAGCGGTTAATCCGGCTTATATCGGCATCAGAACTTGGCTCGTTCTCAAGAAAGAGGGGATAAGAAATCCCATATCCTGTTCACAGGGACACTACCGTAGTAGCTCCACGGTGACGCGTCGTCCAGCAGTTAGAGTCAGGTCGGTTAGATCTCCAGAAATTTCGGATAGCGGGTGAGATTGCGGTTGCCTCTTTCGGTGACCACGACGACGTCTTCCAGGCGCACGCCTCCCATGCCGGGATAGTAGAGGCCCGGCTCGACGGTGACCACGTGGCCGGCGCGGAGCGTTGCCTCTGCGTGTGAGATGCGCGGGGGCTCGTGGATATCGAGCCCGAGGCCGTGTCCCGTGCCGTGAAAAAATCCCTGCATGCGGCCGCCGATCTTGCCGGTTCGAAAACCGCGCTTCTCGAAGAGCGCGAGGATCTTCTGATGAATCTCGTTGCCGCTGACCCCGTCCCGAATCAGGCGGAAGGCCACCTCCTGGCCCGCCAAAACCGTGGCGTAGGCTTCCTTGAGCCGCTCGGATGCCTGTCCCCGGACGACGGTGCGGCTCAGGTCCCCGAAATAGCCGGTCTTTTGCGAGCGGGGAAAGATGTCAAAAATGATGGAGGTGTCCGCTTTGATCGAGCCGCTCCCTTCGTGATGGGGATCACAGCACTGGTTTCCCGAGGCGATGATCGTATGGCTAGGAATCCAGCCTTCGGCCATGAGCGTCGTGTTGATGATACTTTTCAGTTTCTCCGATGTGAGCCGCGCCCCATCCAGGTACAGGTAGCGGTCCGGGCCAATCGTGGCCTGCTGAAGGGCTCTCATTCCGGCATCGAGGCCGAGCTCGGCGACCCGAAGGGACTCCCGGATGTGTTGAATTTCCTCGGTGCTCTTTCGCTCGCGCTGCGGAAAGACGGGGTCTTGGATGCGCGCGAGGAAGCCTCGGGACCGCAGGTCGTCGGCGAGCTGCGCCGGAAAATTCGGTGGGATCAGGAGCAGCCGAATGGAGCGCTCTCGAAAGAGCAGTTCCATGACGTCCGTGATCGTGGGGTTGTTTTTGCCCGACTTTCGCAGCCGCTCCTGGTAAGACGAGAGCGACAGGACCTGATCGACCTCAGCCTGCTTCCTGGCGCGATCAATCTCCAAGTCGCTCATGACCACGTATTTTCTGCCCCGGTGCTTGAAGAAGATAAAAGGGTCGGGAACGAAAAAGCCCGCAGCGTAGAGCATGTTGGCGTCCCCCTCGCTGGTCGAATAAACGAGCAAGGCTTGTGCGCCCGGAGGGACGGTGCGGGTTTTGCGGTTGCCCTGGTTGCGGTGCCGTGAAGCCACTTTGGGATGTCCGTTGTCTGGACTTGGCAAGGAAGTTAGCAACTTTGTTGCGAGACTTCAAGGTGGCGCCCGAGCGGCATCATAGGGGAAGCATCAAATAATGAGGGGGTGAAAAGGGCGAGGCGGCTCCCTGAGCGAAACATGGACGGAGCAGCGGGTACCGACCGAGGACCGCGCCGGATGAAAGCCGGAACTGACAGCTTTCGTGGGCTGCTTCGCAGGGAATTCCGGAAGCTTCGTCCGAGCGCGGGCCCGGTGGGTCGCGTGGCGAAGTCCCGTGGAGCGAAGGGAGCCGCGAAGCCCCTGCATTTTGCATGCAAACCCATCATAGGAATCGAGTTGACAGCACGCCCCCTTTTGTTATGATCCCTCGCTTAGCGACTCGCACTCTTGGCGGAGAAACATTTCTGCATGGCGCTGAAAGATAACCTGGAGCGGCTTCGCGATCTCAACCGGCAGGCCGCGGTGGGAGGTGGGGAAGAGCGGATCCGGCGGCAGCACGAGCAAGGGAAACTGCTGGCCCGGGAGCGGCTCGAGATTCTTCTTGACCACGGGAGTTTTGTCGAGCTGGACCGTTTTAAGACCCACCGCTGCGCCGACTTTGATATGGCAGGGAAAAAAATTCCCGGCGACGCTGTCGTGACCGGCTACGGCGCCATCGATGGCCGGTTGGTTTACGTCTACTCTCAGGATTTCACGGTTTTCGGCGGCAGCCTTAGCGGTGTCGTAGCGGAGAAGGTCTGTAAGGTGATGGACCTGGCTATGAAGAACGGCGCGCCGATTGTGGGTATCAACGATTCCGGGGGCGCGCGGATTCAGGAGGGAGTGGCGAGCCTGGCCGGGTACGCCGATATTTTTTTGCGGAACGTTCTGGCCTCGGGTGTTATCCCTCAAATCTCCGCCGTCCTCGGCCCGTGCGCCGGAGGCGCGGTTTATTCGCCGGCGATCACGGATTTTATCTTCATGGAGAAATCCAACAGCTACATGTTCATCACCGGTCCGGACGTCATCAAGGCGGTGACTCATGAAGATGTCACGAAGGAAGATCTGGGCGGAAGTCAGACGCACAATACAAAAAGCGGGGTTGCGCACTTTGCCTCAGAGAGCGAGAAGCAATGCCTTTTGATGATTCGGGAGCTGATGGGATTTTTGCCGAGCAACAGTCAAGAGGACCCTCCCTTTCATCCGACCGACGACGATCCGCTGCGGCGCGACCGCAGGCTCAATGATCTCATTCCGGATAATCCCACCCGGCCGTACGACATGAAGGAACTCGTGTTGGCCGTGGTTGACGAGGGCTACTTCTACGAGGTGCAGCGCGATTTTGCCCCCAACATCATCATCGGCTTTGCCCGGCTGGGGGGAAGGCCCGCAGGCGTGGTCGCGAATCAGCCCGCCCATCTCGCCGGCTGCCTGGACATCGACGCCTCAACCAAGGCAGCCCGCTTTATCCGGTTCTGCGATTGCTTCAATATCCCGCTCGTCAGCTTTGTCGATGTCCCTGGCTTTCTCCCCGGAACGGCGCAGGAATATCAGGGAATCATCCGCCATGGGGCGAAACTCCTCTACGCGTACGCCGAGGCGACCGTGCCCAAGGTGGCGGTCATCACCCGGAAGGCGTACGGCGGCGCCTATATCGTGATGTCGAGCAAGCATCTAAGGGGGGATATTAACCTGGCTTATCCCACGGGGGAGATTGCGGTGATGGGCCCCGAAGGAGCCATTAATATCATCTTTCGCGACGCGCTGGAAAAATCTCAAGACCCGGTCAGAACTCGGGAGGAGCTGATCGAGAACTACCGCCGCAACTTCGCCAACCCTTTCAAGGCAGCAGAACTCGGTTACGTGGATGCCGTCATTTCTCCCGAGGAGACCCGACCCATGCTGATTCGCTCCCTGGAGATGTTGAAGAACAAAAGAGATCAAAACCCTCCCAAAAAGCATGGCAATATACCACTGTGAAGAAGGCATGAGGCGGAAGGCGGTAGGCCGGAGTAAGAAATCTCTTCCCTCAAGCCTCTCGCCTCACGCCTGTCGCCTATCCTGAGATGTTCAAGCGCATCTTAATTGCCAACCGGGGTGAAATCGCGGTTCGCATCACGCGCGCCTGCCGCGAGCTCGATATCGAAAGCGTCGCCGTCTACTCCGAGGCCGATCGCGACTCCCTCCACGTCAAATACGCCGATTACGCCTATCCGATCGGCCCCGCTCCCTCGCTGCAAAGCTACCTGGCGATGGATCGCATCCTGGAAGTGGCCAAGATGAGCGGCGCCGAAGCGATCCACCCGGGGTATGGATTCCTGGCGGAAAACGCGGAGTTCGCGCGTAAGTGCAAAGAGCACGGCGTTGTTTTTATCGGACCGTCGCCCGAAGTGATCGAGCAGATGGGGGACAAGGTCAAAGCGCGCAGAGTCATCAAGGCGGCGGAGATTCCGGTCGTTGCGGGATCCGACGAGGCGTTGAATTCAGAGGAAGAAGTGGCCGCGGTTGCGGAAACCATCGGTTATCCGTTCATGCTGAAGGCGGTTGCCGGCGGCGGAGGTAAGGGGCTGAGACTGGTCCGCTCCCCGCGGGCGATTCGCTCCGCTTACCGGGCGGTCCGTTCCGAAGCCGCCTCATCCTTTGGCGACCCGCGGCTGTACATCGAGAAATACGTAGAACGCGCGCGGCATGTTGAGGTGCAAATTCTGGCCGACCAGTACGGGAAGGTCGTGCATCTGTACGACCGGGAGTGCTCCATCCAGAGGCGCCACCAGAAAATCA
>JACPFH010000508.1 GCA_016183075.1 Deltaproteobacteria bacterium
AACTCGACCGTGGGGTCGGTATAGCCCCAGATAACCAGAGTTGGGATCTTCAGACGGCCTTGCATGATCCAGTTCAAGGTCTCTTCTTTTTCCAGCGCCAGTTGCGGCATAAAGCGGCTCCGCTTGAGCCCGTGGTCCTCCATCTTTGTCACGGACTCCCGGTACTTGGGTAGATTGGCGATCTCCACGGCCGCATCAACCCACGAGTCAGTAATGTGTTTGCTGCTGTAGGAGTAGTGCTCATCTACCCAGCGCTGGCTTTCCCTGCTGAGGCGCGGCTTGGGCGCGTTGGCCATGATGTATTCGGTTTTTGACGGACCGGGAGCAAGCGTCCCGCTGTTGATGATGGTACAAGACCGGATGACCTCCGGATGCTCCAGGGTCAGGCGCGCGACCAAGTAGCCGCCCCGCGAGTGGCCGATCACATGGGCGTTTGTAAGTCCCATCGCAGCGAGAAACTGGTAGGCATGTCTCACTACCGCCGCCATCGTGTAATCGTCGTCGCTCTTGGGATTGTCCGTGTGTCCCTGTCCGAGCTTGTCGATAGCGATGACGCGGAACCACTGGGCCAGGCGGTCGAAGTTCAGTTCCCAGTCGATTGCGCTGTTGCAGGCGTCGGTAGTCCCGAAATGGCTTCCGTGGAACAGGACCAAAACCTCGCCGCTTCCCTTATCAAAGTACCGGGTTCGGATTCCGTGGACATCGACAAAGTGCTCGCCCGTCATCATCCTCAAGCCCTCCCTCTTAAAAGGCTGGTGAAAAACGCTCCGTTCACCCTTCGACATGCTCAGGGCGAACGGGTGAGGTGGTGAAATCTGTAAAGACTTTCCGTTCATGCTGAGCTTGTCGAAGCATGAATACCACCTTTTAAGCTGCCTCTTAAGCCGTTGTACACCTTCTCTGAGGTGATCGGAAGGTCAAAGAGTCGTACTCCCACGGCATCAGCCACCGCGTTGGCGATAGCGGCCGGGGGGCTCACGTTGGCCATCTCACCGATCGCTTTCGTCTCGTAGGGTCCGGGACCGCTGTCGGAGCGCACCAGCACCGTCTTGAGCCTGGGTATGTCGGCGATGCTCGGGAGCTTGTAGTCTCCGAGGTGAGGCGTGGTGACCTGGCCGTTCTCCAAGGTGATCTCTTCCATGAGCGCCGCGCCGATAGCCATGACCGCTCCGCCATCGATCTGCCCCTGATGCCCGATCGGATCCTCGGCCACCTGGGCGACGAAAGAAGTGGAAGAGCGCTCTATCGTCGTCTCTATTTTGGCAGTCACGCTGATTGGGCCACTGCCTGCTTTCGCAACGACTTCATGGAGACTCAATTCTCGACGCCGGCCATCTCTGTTCCAAAATCGCCCGGCTTGATAAACGACCTGGTCCTTCGGACAATCGAGTGCCTGGGCCGCTTGGACAACTAATTTCTGGCGCAGCTCACTGCAAGCCTGGATCACCGCGCGGCCGCCGATGTTGGTGGAGCGGCTGCCCCCGAAGCCAATATCGATATTGAAGGGGGCCGTATCCGTATCGCCCACGACGACCCGCACCTGCCCGATGGGCACACTCATCTCCTCGGCGACCGTCTGGGATAGGACCGTGCGCAGGCCGGTTCCCTGGTCGCCGTTGACGGTTAACAGCGTGAAGCTGCCGTCGATCTCAGCCGTGAGGATGACCCAGCCGGGGCCGGCTCCCGTGAAACGCTCATACATGGCTACGCCACGGCCGTAGTTGGGGCCGGACTTGGGTCGCTTCCACCCGGCCGCATCCAGAGCCGCCTGAAGCGTCGCGCGCGCCTTCACGCCTTGCAGTCTCACTCCCAGGGCGTTCTCCTCGCCTTCGCCGATAATGTTCTTCAAACGGAACTCGGCCGGGTCCATGCCCAGCTCGCGCGCGACGAGATCTATGTGTGATTCCACCGCAAACATGGCCTGCAAAGCTCCGGGAGCCCTCCAAAAGCCGCCCGGGAGAGTGTTGGTGTAGACGTGAATGGCTTCGATAAAGACATGGTCGATGCGGTAAGGCCCGGCGGTTCCGGCCCCGCCAATCGAGGCGCGAATGGGCTTATGCCCTCCGTAAGCGCCGGTGGAATGCACTGCCCGGAGATAGCGGGCCACCATCCGCCCATCGCGCTTGACTCCCGTCCGGACCGTGATGACCGACGGGTGGCTGGGGTTGCCGGCGGTCAGCTCCTCGCTGTAGCTCATCATTATCTTTACGGGACGCGCCGCCTTCTGGGCGAGAAGGTACGCGATCGGTGCGTCCATCGGACCGCACTTGCCGCCGAAATCCCCGCCCACATTGACCGCGTTGAGTCGGATGCGCTCCTCCGGGACGCCGATGGCCTTGGCCACCTGGTTACGAGTCGCCAGCGGGGTCTTGGTGGATAACCAGACCTGGATACGGCCATCGCCCCCGATAGCTACGACCGCGGCTCGGGTCTCGATGTACCCCTGGTGCCGAATGGGAATACGGAACGTGTGCTCCACGACCAGGTCCGCCTCTCGAAAGCCCTGCTCTACATCCCCCTTGCTCCAGGTAAGGCGCGTGAGGCCGTTGGGGACATCTGGGATGAGGAGCTCTTGGGGAGGACCCTCGTAGCCGGCCACGTTGTCATGGAGCCTGGGAGCGTCAGGCTCCATGGCTGCCAACGGGTCGAACACGGCAGGTAACACGTCGTACTCGACTTCGATGCGCCCCAGCGCCTCCTCCGCCGCGTCGAGCGTCTCGGCAGCCACCGCGGCCACACCGTCTCCCACGAAACGCGCCTTGTCCCAGCAGAGCACCGGTATATCCCGGATGCTCTGGCCCGAGAGCAGGCCACGCGCGTCCTCACCTGTAACCACCGCCCGCACCCCCTCTACTTCCGCAGCGCGAGAGGTGTCGATGCGGACGATGCGAGCGTGGGGATGCGGGCTGCGCAGCACTTTGCCCCAAAGCATCCCGGGGAGCTTTACATCCGCAGTATAGAGAGCGCGTCCGCTCACCTTCTCCGCGCCTTCGACTCGCGGGACCGATGCGCCGATGATCGACTTTGCTTTGGCCATGCCATCCTCTCCCTTTTAGTTTAATATTCCCATCCCAGCTTTTATCTCAGAATCCGACGAGAGCCAACACTTCACCCAAGCTAGGCGTGCCTTCCCTTCCCATTTGACGCCCCTGGCTGGTCTGGATTAACTTAGGCCAGTTTTATCCGAGACCATAACCACGGCTGGGTCACCCGATCCGGTCACATCTTCGAATCGTTTTACATCAGCCCGGACTGGCCCAGCCAAGCCGGGCTTTATTTTTTGGAGGGTAGCCCTATGCACAAATCAGTGAGATGGTTCGTAACAGTAGCCGGTCTTTCTCTCCTGCTTTCGAGTGTTGCGCAGGCCACTACCCACGAGTTCTACAAGGGTAAGACCATCCGCCTTATCGTGGGCCTTTCCGCCGGAGGCGGCTATGACGTTTACTCCCGCGCCATCGCCCGCCACATGGGGAAACACATCCCCGGTAACCCCGCGGTCGTCGTGGAAAACATGACCGGCGCCGGAAGCTTGATATCGGCAAATTATGTTTACAAGCTCGCGAAACCGGACGGCCTAACTATCGGCCATTTTCTCGGCGGCCTGCTTTTGCAGCAGCTCCTGGGCAAGCAGGGAATCGAATTTGACGCCCTCAAATTCGAGTATCTGGGAGTCCCTGCCCAGGACCACTTCCTGATCGTTCTATCCAGGAAGACCGGAGTTACGGATGCGGAGAAGTGGATTGCGTCCAAGAGGGTCATCATTATGGGGGGCGTTACGCCCGGCGGCGGGACCGATGACGTTCCGAATATCTTGAAGGCAACCATCGGTCTCCCCATCCGGCTCGTGTCCGGCTATAAAGGCACAGCCGATATTCGACTCGCCTTCAACAGCGGTGAAGTATCCGGGGTGAGCATCGCTTGGGAATCTCTGAAGGTGACGTGGCGTAAGGAATTCGAGTCAGGAGAGGCCGTTATTGTGCTCCAGGCGGCCATGAAATCCCATCTGGACCTGCCGAAGGTTCCCGTCGCGCTCAACTTCGCTGCGACCGATGAAGCCAAAAAATTATTCCAGACGGTTATGCGGGTGCATGGACCGAGCGTGCGTCCCTATGTTCTGACTCCCGGTACGCCGAAAGAACGGGTGCAGCTCATGCGCAAGGCCTTTGCGGACACCATGAAAGATCCGGAGTTCCTGGCCGACGCAAAAAAGTCCAAGCTGGATATCAATCCCCTGACGGGCGAAGAGCTGGAAGAGACCGTGAGAGATATTTTCAAGCTGGAGCCGGCGCTGACGGAGAAGCTAAAGGAAATATTAAGATAGCCAGGTTTTTTGTTTCGAGACGAAAGGAGGAGGCTTAAATGTTTAACGTGCTGGTCAGCACAGACAATGATGTCATTCTGACACTGCTGCGGGTGGTGTTCGGCGTTGTCATTTTCGCGCACGGCGCCCAGAAGATGCCCGGCTGGTTCGGCGGCGGGGGCTTCAAGGGCACGATGGCCTTCTTCACGGGCCAGGGGATTCCAGCGCCGCTTGCTTTTCTGGCGATTGCAGCGGAGTTCTTCGGCGGTCTCGGACTCGTCGTCGGCCTGCTGGCGCGCATCGCCGCTTTCGGAATCCTGTGCAACATGGTGGTGGCCAGCGCGACGGTGCATGCGCCTTTCGGCTTTTTCATGAACTGGCACGGCAAGCAGAAGGGCGAGGGATATGAGTATCACCTTTTGGCTATCGCCATCGCTTTGGCTATTCTGATTCGTGGCGCCGGAGCGCTTTCGCTGGACCGGCTGCTGATGTAGAAATGGCGGGTCTGATCGCGATCACGAGCAACGGTCTTGGGGTTTTTTGACCCTTCAGTTTTCATAGTTCATCCTTGTTTTATTCCCCTTGGCGCCAGCGCTAGACTTGGACTAGTTTTAGTCGCCTCTACTTGGGACATGGAGGACGGCTGGGTCAACCGATCCGGTCACAGCTCTGAATCGTTTTACATCCGCCCGGACTGGCTCCTGCCAAGCCGGGCTTTATTCTTTGGAGGGTAGCCCTATGCACAAATCAGTGAGATGGTTCGGATCGAGGGTCGGGTCTATTGACTCTTGATTTTTCTCTCCTTGAAGCTGAAAAAACTAGGACTTGAGATAAAAGGGTGATCGCGGTTCTCTCGTGACCTCGATAAGATCCAGGTCATTTCTGCCCTTGATCCGTTCCATAGAACCTGTTGCTTATTTGGCGACGGTGATGAGGAGGGGGGAAGGGATGAGGGTGGGGTGTCCTTGATGCAGCGAGACAATCCTTGACGGAATTCTGTACGTTATTTATACTGGCGCCTGAAGGAGGAAAAAGTCCATGGCGATCTCATCCAAGGACATCATACCCCTCACTCGCGCTCGGGCAAAGCTCACAGAGCTATGCGAAGAAGTTAAGCGGGCGCATGGAGAGAAGATCATCACCAAAAATGGCGAGAGCTGTGCCGCCTTAATCGACGCCGAAAGGCTCGACTACTATCATCGCCTGGAGCGAGAGCATATCCACTTGACCCTTCTTGAAGA
>JACPFH010000504.1 GCA_016183075.1 Deltaproteobacteria bacterium
CCCGGAACGAAGGCCCGAGTGCAGTTGTAGAGCGCGGCAAGCTCTCTGCCGGCTGCCTGCTCCAATCCCTTCCAAGAGATCTGGTGCAGCGGACCAACCTCGAAGGGGAAGAAGGCGTTGTTGACGAGCACATCCACCGCCCCGAATTTTTCCGTGACCGCCCGCGCCATTTCCTCAACCGGCTCTCTCTCGGTCACATCGGCCTGGAAGATCATTCCTTTTCCGCCCGTCTTTTCTATCTCATCGAGGACTGCCAATGCACGGTCACGATTTTGCAGAAAGTTGATCACGATGGAGGCCCCCGCACGCGCCATTCTTTTGGCTGCGGCCGCGCCGATTCCGCGGCTGGCGCCGGTAACCAGGACAACTTTTTCTGCGAGGGAAGGCAAGGCGTCTACTTTCACAGCGCAGCAGATATCAATGGCCAAACTATTTGACCCAGGCCCCGAAGTCAAGACAATTCAGGCCTTGACTACTTAAGTTAAAACATTTTATACATCGGGTATCGTGATCCCCTTCCCGTAATTAGGCACCGTCTTGTTCCAACGATCGGATGGCACATCTGCCAATTTAGGAGCCTGTCACATGGCGCAAACTTCCCCCGTCGCTTTCAAACCCCTCCCGATCGGGGCCTGTTTTCTCTTTTCTCTTGCCCTCTGTTTGACCCCAGCCGGTACCGGTCCCGCACGGGCAGCCGAAAAGATTCGCCTTGCCATGCCGGTGGTGGGGGTTCAGTACGCGCCCTTCTACTTCGGCAGCAAGCAAGGAATCTATGGCGCTGAGGGTCTGGAGCTGGAATTCTCCGCCGCGCGCACGGATTTGGCGCTCGCCGCTTTGGGAGCCGGCCAAATCGATTACCTGGCGCATGGCGGCGCAGCCCTCAGAGCGGCAGCTCGTGGCTTTCCCCTAAAGCTCGTTTATGCTCTCGACGACAAGGCCGCATTTTGGCTCGCAACCCGGCCAGAGATTCAGAACAATGAGGCGCTAAAAGGAAAAAAAATTGGCGTCTCCTTCCCCGGAGACACTCCCCACATTGTGCTGAAGCGCTTCTTGCGCAAGCAAGGGCTTGATCCGGAAAAGGATGTCATCTATGTCTCCGGGCAGTTTTCTCCTATCGGACTTCAGGGCCTTATGGCGGGAGCGCTCGATGCGGCAGTCTTAGCGCCGCCCTTTTCGGCGCTGGCGGAGGAGAAAGGGCTCCGTATCCTCGCCTTCCTCGGCAAGGAAGTGCCCGACGCGCCCACCGTCAACGGCCTCGTTACGAGCGAGAAAAAAATCCGCTCCCAGCCCCAACAAGTCAAGCGCCTTGTGCGCGCTACCTTGAAGTCGGTCCAGCTCTACCGCCAGCAAAAGGATCTGGGCGTCGCGTTTCTCGCCGCGGAATTCAAACTCTCCAACACCATAGCGCGGAAGGTCTATCACGATACCGTTGGGTTGCTCACCCCAAACGGGGAAGTTACTCCGGAGAAGCTGCGCGACGTGCTCGAAATGGCACGGGAGACCGGCGAGAACAATCCGGTCTTCCCGCCGGCGGACGCGATTTTGGATTTCTCCTTTCTCCGACAAGCGCAAAAGGAATTGGCAAAAGGACGCCGGCTCTGAACAAAGTCACATCCCTGCTGAAATCAGAGATCACTGAGGACAAGAGGTAGGCCCATGCCGTTTAACGATCTCAGGGAGTATATCTCCGCCCTGGAGCGCGAAGGAGAGATCCAGAGGATCGAACAGGAAGTGGACCCGGATTTGGAAGTCGGGGCGATCATCCGCCGATCCTACGACCTGCGCGCGCCGGCGCCGTTGTTCTTGAGCCTCAAAGGATATCCGCGGGGCCGCATCTTTGGCGCGCCCATCGGGCTCAGCCGGCAACAAGGGCGGCCCTTTGCGCGCTTTGCCATCTCGATGGATATGCCGCCCGAATCCACGCCCCTCGAGATCATCGAGGAATACATCCGCCGCATCCAGAAGCCCCTGAAGCCCGTGCTGGTCAAGGACGGTCCGTGCAAAGAGAACATTTTGAAAGGAGACGATGTCGACCTCAACGTATTTCCCGCCCCCCTGCTCCACGACGGCGACGGGGGGCGCTATCTGGGGACGTGGCACGCCAATATCACGCGCGACCCGGATACCGGCGTGCACAACTGGGGGCTTTACCGTCTGATGATCCATGACAAAAAGTCTATGGGTGGCTTGTTCCAGCCGATCCAGAACATCGGCGTCCAGTACTACACGAAGTACGAACCGCGCGGGCTTCCGATGGAGTTCGCCATCGCCATGGGCACCGAACCCGTTACGCCGTGGATCGCCGGAACTCGATTCCCTCCCAACGTGTCGGAGGCCGACATCATCGGCGCCATCCGCGGCGCGCCATTAGAGCTGGTCAAGTGTGAAACCGTGGACCTCGCCGTGCCCGCAACCTCTGAAATCGTGATCGAAGGCATCGTACCGCCGAAGGAGCGCAAAGAAGAGGGGCCGTTCGGCGAGTACACCGGGTTCATGGCAGGCGACCGCATCCCTCGCCCCGTCTACCACGTAACGGCCATCTCCTACCGCAACGATCCGATCGTTCCGGTGACCTGCATGGGGGTTCCCGTCGACGATGCGGCGGTCTCCCTGTCGCTCACGAAGGCGGCCAACATTCTGGAGGAAACCCGCAGCCGCGGCTTCCCCGTAAAAGCGGTCTATTGTCCTCCCGAAGCGGTATCGCACTGGACCGTGGTCTCCACCAAAGTTCCCTATCCGGGCTACTCACGCTACCTCGCTCATGCCGTCTGGGGCATCCCCTGGGGCAGGTCGGCATGGTATCTCGTCATCGTAGAAGAGGACGTGGACGTCACCGACATGGGGCAGGTCCTGTGGGCGATCTCGACCATGTGCCACCCCAAACGCGGAGTCGTTCAAGTAGAAAACGTTCCCGGCCATCCCTTGCTCCCCTTCCTCGGTCCCGAAGAGAAGCACAAAAATCTCGCCGCTTATACGCTGCTGGATTGCACGTGGCCCAGAGATTGGCCCCGGGATGCCATCCCTTTGAAAATCTCATTCGAAAAGGCCTGGCCGAAAGAGATTCAGGAAAAGGTTCTGAAGAACTGGCGCTCCTACGGCTACAAGGAATGACAGCGCGGCTTCGAGGCCGCTCTCGCCAGTATGATTTTTATCCACGCTCGTATCCTGAAGTATTCACTCGCCATCCCTTTGCCGTGATCTGAGTCTCCGTCTCTCAGGGGAATTGTTTCGATATTCCAGCAGGTTCGCTGCATCAACACCTGAGATCACACCTTCGGCACGCTGATTGCAATTCCAAACGAGCAGATGGCGATGAGAGAAAAACAAGGCTGTAAAAAATCTCAACAGAAAGGAGG
>JACPFH010000505.1 GCA_016183075.1 Deltaproteobacteria bacterium
TTCACTCGTCAAAGGACAAGCCGCGTAAATAAACCGCCCTTCAGGATGCAACGAAAGATGTGAGGGCCCGCCGCCCACAACCGCATTAGACAGGACTCGATTTCGGTCGCCGTCGACGAACCAGACGCTGTCATCGCGATCCACTACGCAGATAGCGTGCCCGCGGGGCAGCGCAGCGGGATGGTGAACCCCAACGGCCTCGTTCTGCGGGGGATAGGCGGCCTTCGTGACGCTCACCCGCCAGCTCTTTTCATCGAGCTGCCGCCATGAAAACTTTTGTCCGGCTTCCAAAAGACCGATACAAAAGCCGTAAAGAGGAACCGCGGCGAGGAATTCCACTGAATCACCGGGGGAAAGCTCGCCAACGAGGCGCCGCGCCGATTGCGCCTGCTCAGCCGCGGGCGCGCCCCGTAAGTCTCTCTTGGTAACCCGCTTCGACATCAATCACTCCCCTCATGAATTTCACTTCTTCCCTGTCATGCCGCCGCCTTGAGCAGCCTATTTCTTGCCGTAAAGCTCTTTGATAAACCCGGTGTCTTCCAGCTCCTTCAAAAAGCGGTTATCGATAAAATCCTTGGGATCCGCCGTGCCGGCGCGCGGATGATCCGTGACCGCAAGCACCGACCGGATATAGTCCTCGGTAATATACGGCACCGTCGGAAAAAGCGGGATGAAAGCCTGGTAGGCCTCATCGATAATCGCGCTATCCTTCGTCGCTAGAAAACGAGCCAGGGCACGCTTGGCTACCTCCGGCTCCTCGCGGGCGATCTTTATCGCGGCAACGTAAGCCTTCAAAAAACCCCTGACGACGTCTGGATTCTGCCGCACAAGAGCGCGGCGAGTAACGATACCGTTGTGGATGTAGGGCAGTTTGAGACTGCCGATGTTGACCAGCTCTTTATAACCCAACCGCCGCGCCACGAGCGTCGTCGGTGCGGAAATGACTCCAGCCGGAACGATCCCGCGCTCGATAGCCGCCAGCACCTCGCGCACGCCGCCGAGGTAGAGAAACTTCACATCCTGACCCGGGCGCAAGCCGTGCCGCTTGAGGAGCGCCGTGGCCGCGTGATCTGAAGAAGCTCCCTTGGTCATCACGCCAATGACCTTGCCCCGCAGCTCGGAAATGTCCTTGACTTCCGGGCGGGAATAGACGGAGAAACCGTAGGTCGGGACCCCGATGGCTATGTAAACGAGCTCCGCCCCGCTGAGGATGCCGTTGACGACGGCTCCCCCGGTCATCCCCATATCAATGTCGCCCGCGACAATGGTTTGGGTAAGGCGCGCGCCCCCCGAGATATAGATGACTTGAACGTTCACGCCGTAGCGCTTGTCCGCGTTTGCCTCGGTGATCACCCACAGAGGAAGTTGCGCCCCGCTGGGTTGCGGGTATCCGACCCTGACGGTGAGCGTCGCGGCGTGCAATCGCTGGGCGGTGACCGCGAGCAGGAATACCGCCAAAAACATTCGAACCAGAGATTTCAACTTGAACGAGCCCGGCCCTGAACTCAGTTTCATGGCGCATCTCCTTTCCGTGGCGGGAAAAATTTTTTTCTTTTGCTCAGCTCTTTTCCTTTAGGGCGCGATAGATTTTTTCGGCGGTGATGGGCAGCTCGAACAGGCGCACTCCCACAGCATCGGCCACCGCGTTGGCAATGGCTGCTGGGGGGCTGTTGTTGGCAAATTCCCCGATCGCCTTGGCTTCGAAAGGCCCCAGCCCGCCCGCGGAGCGCACGAGCACCGTCTTCAGCTCGGGGATGTCGGCGGTCGTGGGCAGCTTATAGTCCCCGAGGCTTGCGTTGGTGACCCGCCCTCCATCCATAACCAGCTCCTCCATCAGCGCCTGGCCCAAACCCATGACCACACCGCCGTCGATCTGGCCTTGATGGGTGGTCGGGTTTATGACGGTGCCCACGTCGTGCGCGGTGACGAAGCGGTGTAGTTGCATCTGGCCCGTCTCCGGGTCGACCTCCACCTCAGCCACCTGCGCGCAGATGAAGGTTACGTCTTGGGGCTCCGGCAGATCCTCCGCCACGGTGACGCTGAGAGGGCTCGCGGCCTGAGCGACGACTCTCCTCAAGCTGACTTGCTGGCTGGAATCTTCCCGGAGCCAGAATCTGCCGTCGCCGTAATCGGCTTCCTCCGGTGAGCACTCCAACGCGCGAGCAGCCTGAGCGATGAGTTGCGCGCGCAGCTCCTCACATGCCTGGGCGGCGGCGCGTCCGGCCACATAGGTCACCCGGCTGGCCCGCGCACCGCCGTCGTTAGGGGCGGTGTCGGTATCGCCCACTATCACCCGCACTCGGTCGATAGGCACGCGCATCTCCTCGGCCACGAGTTGTCGCAAGATAGTGTGGGTGCCTGTGCCTTGGTCAAAAGTCGGGCTTATCACCGTGAAGGTGCCGTCGGGCTCGGCGGTAAGGATGACTCCCGTGGGGCCGCCGCCGATGTGACGCCCGAAGAGGGCGACGCCGCGACCGTGGTTGGGGCCGGGCTTGCGCCGTTTCCAACCGGCGCTATCCAGGGCCGCCTGAAGGACCTCGCGGAACCGCACGCTGCGCAGCCGCTGGCCTATGGCGTCTTCCTCGTCTTCGCCGATGAGGTTCCGCAACCGGAACTCCGCAGGGTCCATACCCAGCGCCCGGGCGATGATATCGGTGTGCGACTCCAACGCGAAGTAAGTCTGCAGGGCTCCCGGCCCGCGGAAATAGCCGCCGGGTACGGTATTGGTGTAGATCTGAAGGAACTCAAAGGAGGTATTATCAACCCGGTACGGCCCGCCGACGTAATGCCACGTCGGCAAACAGGCGTTGGACTTGAGAGCGCCGTATGCCCCGCTGGCATGGACGGCGCGCAGATAGCGGGCCACGATGCGGCCATCTCGCTTCACGCCGCTGCGCACGGTTACCACGGTGGGATGGCCGGGATTGCCCGCCGTCAGTTCCTCGCCGTAGGTCATCACTATCTTCACCGGCCGCCCCGACTGCCGGGCCAAAAAGTAGGCGACGGGCAGGTCCAAAGCATCGCCCTTGCCCCCGAATTCGCCGCCTACATTGGCAACGTTGATCCGAATGCTCGTTTGTGGAACGCCGATAGCCAGGGCAAGCTGGTTACGGGTGGCGAAGGGAGATTTGGTGGATGTCCAGACCTCGATGCGCCCGTCAGTGTCGATAGCAACGGCTCCAACGTGAGGCTCAATATACCCGTGGTGCCGAGCAGGGACATAAAAAGTGTGCTCCAGGACGAGATCCGCCTCCCGAAACCCCTGCTCCAAATCGCCCTTGCGCCACGCCTGGCGGGTGAGCCCGTTGGGCACGTCCAATGCCAGCCGCCGTTGTGGGGCGCCGTCATAGCCGGCTACGTCCTCGTGGATGCGCAGCGCGCCGGGCTGCATGGCTTGCAGCGGATCGAAGAGCGCCGGCAGCTCTTCATACTCCACGTCGATAAGGCCCAAGGCCTCCTCGGCGGCATCCGGCGTGTCAGCAGCCACGGCCGCCACCCTGTCGCCCACGAAGCGCACCCTCTCCCAACAAAGAACAGGCATGTCCCGGATGAGTTTGCCCATGAGATGGCCTGGGATCTCCTGGCCGGTGACGACGGCTTTTACGCCCGGCACTTGCCAGGCTCTGGAGCCGTCGATGCGACGGATGCGGGCATGCGGGTAGGGACTGCGCAGAATCTTGCCCCAGAGCTGGCCTGGAAGGTTGACGTCGGCGGCGTAAATGGCCCGACCGGTGACCTTATCGGGGCCCTCCGCGCGCGGGACGGAAACACCGAGAAGCGTGACAGCAGCCATGCCCTTCCTCCTCAGTGCTAAGGATTTGGCTTCCAACCGCTCGCCTTAAGCTCGCCGTAAATCTTCCTCACCATGCTGTAGTCGAATAGCTTTGAGGCGTCTGGGGGTTGCGCGAGCTTTATAAGCTCTGCCCGCGTGACTACTTCCTCTTTTAAGACCTCCGGTGCAAGCCATCCTTCCTCTGTCATGTTCAAGACAGTGGCTTCGTACTCCGAGGCGATGGCCTCCCGTGGAGTGGGGTCAAATTTGGTCACCATTGCAACGGTCTGCTCCTTGTAGCGGCGCGCGTACTCCCGGCCCTTGACCACGGCGCGCAGGAAACGCTCGACAAGCAGAGGATTCTCGGCAAGAAGTTTGTTGGACACCGCAACCCCATTGCCCACCAGTTGAATATCTTTTGAGATGTCGGCGAGCACATGGCCGCCGATTTGTCCCAAGGCTAAAATATCTCTCGGCGCGAGTGGCGTAGCGTCGACAGAGCCCACTTTGAAAGCAGCGAAGCGCGCCTCGACCTTCCCAACAGCGATCAAAAGAACCGAGGAAGGGGGGATACCGTGTTTTTTTAGGAGCAGCAGGGTAGAGAGGTGAAAGGTGTCCCCAAACGTGGCTATGGCTACCTTCTTCCCTACTAGATCTTTGATGGTCTTGATCTCTGGTTTGTTGGAGACGAGCTTATACGTGAAAGAGGAAAGGTTTGTGTAGACAATTTTCAAGGGGCCTCCACGCAGGGCCGCACTCACCGCGGATGAGGCAGAGGTGCTGAAGTGGAGCTGGCCAGAAAGCAAAGCCGGTGTCGCAGCGCCGCCTCCTGCCCTTACGATCTCGATGTTGAGCCCCTCCTCGCGGAAATAGCCTCTTTCCATCGCCACGACGTGGTCCATGTAGCTTGTGCTGAGAGACGCGTAAGAAACCCGCACGTTCTCCGCGCTCGCGCTGCTCCCCCAGAGAAACGCTGGAACCAAGAAAACAGCCTTTATGATGATTTTCCAGCTTCGGGATTGCATATCTCCTCCCATCAGATGGATCACGCCTGAGCAGCGATGCGGGCGGGCAAAAACTCAGCCTCCGCTCCCGCATTACTCAGGTACAACAGTAGTCACCCCTCTTTTCGATGCGCCCAAGAAATACTGGCCATCGCTGGTGCGGCACAGTATGCCCTCCTGGCGCAGGGCGTCGAGTTCCAGAGCGATCTCGCGGCCGTCGTTGCTGCCGAGGCCGCGCATGACGTCCACGAAGTAGATCGGTCCGGCGGCGACGGCCTCGCGCACTGTCTGGAAGCGGCGCGGGCCGCCGAATACCGGCGCCACCGCCACCTTCGTTGCCACTGTCTCCTTGCGCCCGAACGGTACCGTGCAATCGAACCCGGCCTTGGCGCCGATTCGGCGCCCTTCCAGGGAAGGGTCCATGGGCATGCCGGGCATGCCCTCAATCAGGACAAAGTCGCGGTCGGCCTGGAATCTGGTTGACAGCGCCCATTCCATCTGCCGGTCGTCGAAAACGTCGACATCGTGGTCGACGACGAAGACATGTTTGACGTTCCGAATGGCACCGAAGATCGCGAATATGGCTTGCCGAGCCTCGCCCGGCGCTGACTGGCGGATGGCGACGCGAAGATTCTGTGACGGACCCGAATTGATGATGGAATGCACGGCGACCGGCTCCTTGACGACCCCACGCAGCA
>JACPFH010000526.1 GCA_016183075.1 Deltaproteobacteria bacterium
CGAAAGCCGTACTCCCCTCGCGCGCTCAGCCATCGGCATGGCCGTACGGGCAGGAGCGCCCAAGCCGGATATCAGCTCGGTCGAGGCGCTGAAACGCACGCTCCTGCAGGCGAAATCCATCGCCTACTCCGCCAGCGTGAGCGGCCGCTATATCTCTACCGAGCTGTTGCAGCGCCTTGGGATAGCCGACCAGGTGATAGGTAAGTGCCGGAGAATCGAGGGCGAGCGAGTCGGCGCCGTGGTCGCGCGCGGAGAGGCAGAGATCGGCTTCCAGCAGATCAGCGAGCTGCTTCCCGTGCCCGGGATAGACTATGTGGGACCGCTGCCGCCGGAAGTCCAGAGAGCCAGCATGTTTTCGGCCGGCGTCGCCGTAGCTGCCAGGGATTCGGATGCGGCGCGCGCGCTTATCAAATTCCTCGCGTCGCCGCAGGCGATTCACGCCATTAAGAAAAGCGGGTTGGAGCCGATAGCAAATCGATGAACCGCTGCTCCATCTGACGGCGGCCGCTGGTGAGCTGCATTTTGTATCGGGCCAGCACCAAGCCGCAAATTTCCCGTTATCGTGAATCTATGGCCGGGCAGAGCCCGCTCTACCGCTCACTGCATCCGCCAGGAGAGCACGACGATCTCGGTCGGCTCGGGGAGTTCGGATTTGGCTATTCTCAGGATTCTGCCGTCGATCCGTCTCACGCGCGCGTGCTCGCCGACATACTCCTCCACGGCGCCGTCCCACCAGTAATGTTGGGGAATGGCAATTCTGGGACCGACCTGCTTGGTGACCTCGCGGGCCTCGCGCGCCGTGATCGTGTAAAAGCCGCCGGCGATGGGAACCAGCAGGACATCGATCTTGCCGAGCATCTTGAGCTGAGGCGGCGTCAGGTGGTGGCCAAGATCGCCGAGGTGCGCGATGCACACGCCGTCGACCCGAAACACAAAGATCGCGTTCTTTCCTCGTTGAAGCCCCTGGCTTTTGTCGTGGTAGGCGGGCACCGTGTAGACGGAGATGTCGCGCACGCTCGTATAAATGGGACGCCAGTTCTCGCCGCTTGAAGTGAGCCCTTCGAGGACGACAGGGTTGCCCTTGGCCATCCAGACGTTACTGTGGGGTTGGTGCTGATGGCTCGTGGTGACGATATGCTGGGGCAGGGAAGGCCAGGGAAGGTCATTGCGCACGTGCGGGTCTGTGAGAACCCGCGTTCCTTTGGATGAGGTGAGCTGAAACGTCGAATGGCCGAACCACTCGATCGTGACGGCGTTGGCGCTCGTCGTCGCTGCGACTTTTTTGACGACCTCGACTTCGTGACAGAAGCTCAGCCCGACCTTGGGCAAGAGGAAGACGACTGCCAGCGCTAACAGAATAGCATTCATCGCTTGGCGCCGCCTGCTGCTCATTGCTCTCTGCTTACCTTTCAGATCAACCCCCACTTGCGCCGCAGCCACCATTCGCTTCCAAGCAGGGTGAGAATCAGGAAAAAACCCCAGAGCGTGTTCCACACCTGAATCTGGTGCCGCTCGACGATCTCGGAAGGGGCGATTTTCTCCAGCCTCGTCGCCATGGCTTCCAGACTCTTTTCATTCCAGGCCGAGATCGGGATGAATTCGCCGCCGCTCGCTGTGGCGATCTGTTCGAGCAGCTCGGGACGAGGCCGGCCGTCCGAGCCTTCTTCAAAGGCGAAGGCGACGGAGAAGTTTTTGCTTGTCTTTCCGAGCAGCCTGCCCGCCAGACGCGCCTCCGCCTCGATTCGATACGATCCCTCTTTGGCCGGCGTGAACAGGGCGGTAAACTCACCCTCCGAGGGCTCCGCAGTGGCTTCCAGAGGGAACTCTTCGCCATCGGGGCCGACGACACGGAGCCTGACCGTCGCATTCGACGCGGGGGTGAAGTCGTCCTTGAAAACCCGGATCTTAAAGTCCATCTTCTCTCCGGGTTTGCGAGCGCCTCCGATGGAGCCGATCTGGACCTGCTCAAAGGCGGGCTCCTGCGCAAGCCACCGAACCCCCTGCCGGACAAGCTTGAGGTGGTGCTGCGGGCTTTCCTTCCCGCCCACGGCGATAAAGTTCCACCGCCACAGGTCGTCGCTCATGAACGCAAGGCTGCGCCCTTTGCCGAATCGTCCCACCGCCAAAAGCGGCGCTCCGCCACGGCCGCCATTCGCGTTCGCCAGGAGCAGGGTCTCCCCTCTGACCCGACGCACCCGATTCAAGGTCGTCAGAGCCGGTAGCTGTTTCCATGCTTGCTCGTTGCCTTCGGTGTCCGCGCGCAGGCGCGTGACCGGATGAGCTTTCCCGGCAGGGGCCAGGACCGCACGCATTTCGGTGCCGATCTCGTAACTGCTCTTGCCGTCCATCTCCACGGGCAGGACCTCGCCGAGCGGGCTCTCGGCGTAGCCCCCGCTATCGAAAGAACGCGTCCCTCCCAACATCGCGAGTCCGCCGCCGTCTCGGACGAAATCCCTGACCTTTTCCAGGTAGACGATGTTGAAGTACGACCGGTGGGAAAAATCGTCGAGGACGAGGACGTCGAAGTTCCGGAGTTCTTCCAGGAAGATCTCATCGATCGGAAAGGGAATCAGGCTGAGATGGTTGTCCGGCACGTCGACGCTGTCGGTCGGGGTGCGCAGAAACACGAAAGAGACGAGATCGATCGAGGGGTCCTGCTTGAGCGCCAGGCGCAGGAAGCGGTAGTTCCACGACGGCGAGCCCGACAGCGTCAGGACCCGGATTTTGTCCCTTTGCACGTCGACCTTGAACTCCCGCTGGTTGTTTTGCGCGATCGCTTCTCCGGGCTGCACGGGAATGCTCAGCGTGAAGCTATGGGGGCCGATCTCCCTGGGCGTGTAGCTCAGGCTCAGCCGCGTTTCGAACGGGTCCCGGTCGATCGTGATCGAGCGACTTGCGATGAGGCTTTTCCCATGGTTGAAATAGAGCGGAACGGTTTTTCCTGCAAGCCCGTGAGCCCGAACGGAAAACTCAAACTTGACTTCGCGGCCGCGGAAAGCGAAATCGGGGATATTCAGATCGGCGATGCGCAGGTCGGTGTAACCTCGCGTTTCTCCGACACCCACGGCGAAAACGGGCACGGGCAGGGAGGGCGCCTCTGCGGTGGGTGTTGCCTCCCTGTCCGTGATCCCGTCGCTAAAAAGCAAAATGGCCGAGCCCGGTCCTGCGCGGCGGCTCGCTTCCCGCACAGCCTCCCACAATCGTGTTCCCCTTCCCTCCGCTTTGAGCTGAGGGATCGACTGGGCCGTAGTAGTTTCCAGATCGGTGCTGAATTGATACAAGCGAAGTTCGTAGTCGCGCGCGAGTCTCCGGAGCAAAGGCTCTTTTCCCGCCAAGAGTTTCTCCTTGACGAGGTCGATTCGGGTCGGTCTCGAATTCGGAATTTGCGCCGGGCCGGGGCTCGCGGGCAAGCCCATGCTTTGAGAGGCATCGACCACCACGGTCAACGACCGGCGCAGCTTTATCGTTTGCTGCGCGATCAGGCCGGGGCTTAGCAAGAAGAAGAGGAGGACGCCGTAAACGAGCCCGCGCAGGACAATCAGGGTCCAAGATTTCGCCGGGGACAGACGCTCGCGCAGGCTTCGGAGCTGGAAGAAGAGGAGGGCCAGTACGCCGAAACCGATCACAAGAACGGCCCACCACGGAAGGGGGCTCAAAAAAAAGATTTGGTTCATAGTTACCGTGTCAGCCTTTTCCGGATAAAGGGAACGTGGATGAGATCTTCTTTGTAGTTTTCGGTCATGGCGTAAAGGATGAGGTTGACGCCGAGATGAAAGGCGTCTCTTCGTTGTTGCTCTCCGCCGGGTGTGCACGCGTTGGTCCAGTTCCCCAGGGGGTCTCTCTCCCACGCTCCGCCGAGGTCGTTGTGGCAGTAGATGACCGGAGTCGCGCCGCCTACCTGGATGCCTTCGAGGTACGGGTGGACAATGCGCGTGCCGCCGACGCTTCGGAGCAGATAGTAGCTTCTCAACGCCGCATGCCCTGAGGGAAGGCGGCTCAGTTCTTTATCGGGGAAGATCTTCTTGAACTCCCGTCTGAGACTTCGGTCGAAGCCGTAGCCCGGCTGGCCCAGGGCATCGTCGGCGAGCAAGAAGCCGCCGTAAGTGAGAAAACGCCGCAAGGTCTCGATTTCTTCCTGCGTAAAGGGGTCGAAATCGTATTTTCCCGTGACGTATAGAAAAGGATAGGAGAACAAATCCCGGTCGGTAATCCCGACCTCGTGCCGTGAGGCGTGGGCTTCGACGCTCGTGCGCGCCATGAGCTCTTCCATGAGCGGAGTCACTGCGAGCGGGTGGGGATTCCAGTCGCCGCCGCGGTAGCGGATCTGCGCAAAGACAAATTGAAGCGGCCGGCTCCGCTCGCGTGGATGGGCGGCGCCCGCCCTGCGCGGCGCGAGGCCGGACGCCGCAAGCAGGGCAAAAGAAAGAAGGCGGAGAAAATCCCTTCTATGCATGGCTTTTTTGCGCCAGCCAGCCCTCGCAGGCCAGGGCGGCAAAGAGCAGAAACAGGAGGGGAAAAGAGAGGTCCCAGCTCCTCCCGCCCTCCCCGAGCGACCCTAAGTTTAAAATCTCCGCGCGGATCGGATTGAGCTTCTCCCGGATCTCCTTTTCGTCGATGGCTTTGAGCCGGGATTCGAGAAAAGGCGGGTTGACGGCATAACGCTGCGGGGGAAAAGCCGTGTCCGCCGGAGCGCCCTGGAACGACAGACGATACACCCCGGCGAGATCGTTTTCGGTGAAAACCGCGGCCGCCTTTTCCCCTTCGGCGCTCGCGGCAAGCTCTTTTTCGCTGTCGTCCGGCATGACGATTCTGAACCTCCTCCCGGCGTAGGACAGGGGCAAAGAGAAACTTTTTGGGCTGCCCACCATAAGACCGGGATCCGCGCTGCCTCGTTTGCCTCCGGCGAGATAGCTTACCACGAACTGCACGAGCGGAAGATAAGCGGTCTTGACGGGTAGATCGCTCCACTCTCGATCCGCGGCGGTGGTGAAAAACAGCGCCCGGCCCGATCCCACCTTCTTCTCGAGGAGAACCGGATTGCCGTTCTTTAAGGCGAGCAAGGTCGAGGCGCCGTTCGGCTCGACGAGAAAATAGCCCTGAACCCGAGTTGATCGGAGCGACTCCTGGAGAATGCGCTCCTTGAGGCCTTGCAGGGCCGGGTGACCGAGATCGATCTTGTCGATCGTCTCGCCCGCGGAGGCCGCCAGGATCTTTTTGTCTTTCATCGGGCCCGGGAGGATCGCCGGCGAAGACTGGAAGAGTTTGCGGTTATAGTCCTCGATCTGCACGCGGTCGCCGAGGAAGAAAAGAAGCCCGCCGCCGCGCGCCACGTAGTCCTTGAGCTTCGGAACCAGGCTCTCCGGGATCGTCGGGACGTTACAAAACACAAGCGCTTGATAGGAATCGAAGTTAACCGAGCTCAAGCCCTCCGGGATCACCACGGTAGGGAGGAAAAGCGAAGCGTCGCTTCCCGCGGAGGGATTCAGAGCGCGAGCCAGAAAAAAGGTTTCGCTTTGGACCAAGGAGGTTCGCGGGTCGCCATCGACGAGCAGCACTCTAAGCTTATCCTCGGCCCGCAGCGCAAAATAACTAACGGGATTCCCCGCCAGCCCGGCTTTCTTAAGCTCCACCCGGCCGGAATAGGAGCCCGGCCGTTGGAGACTGAACTGAAAGCTTACGGCCAGTTCTCCCTGCGGCGGCAGCGAAACGAGTTTTTGCTCTCGGTCTTTTCCGTCGAGGCTTAAGACTACCGGTACGTCCTTAATCTCCTCGTCGCCGAAGTTAACGATCTGGGCGGTCAAATGAACGGGCATTCCCACGCCGATTCCCTGGCCTTCGAACTTGAGCTCTTTGATCGTGGCATTGGGAAGGCGGTTGCTCTCGCCGACCTTTACGATCTTAAGCGGGATGAGCCGGTCATAGTGCTCAAGCTGGCCGAGGCTAAAGCGGTCCCAGCCCGTCAGGTTCATGTTGGTAAAGAGCCAGATCTCCTTCTGCGCCGCAGGCTCTATGAGCAGCGCATAGGCGTGTTTTAACGCGAGCGCGAAATCGGCGGTTGTGGCGCTGAGCTTGATCGCTTCGAGATCCTGGAGAAGCAGCCCGCGCTCGGCTTTCAGGCGCGGCGTCGCCCGCGCGCCGTCATAGGTGGGGATCACCGCCGCCCGGTCGCCCACCTTGAGCGAGGTAACAAGCCGCGTGATCGCCTGCTTTGCCTGCTCGAAGCCTTGGCCCCCTTCGCTCCAGGTCATGCTCAGGGAGTTATCGAGCACGACGACGATCGAGGCCGGGCCGCTTCCGGCCACAAGTCCCACGCCGGTCTGGAACACGGGGTGGGCCAACAGGAGCACGAGGAGAATTACAGCCAGGGTTCGCAGCGCAAGCACGAGCCAATGGCGCAGCCGGTAACTGCGCGAGATGCGGCGTTGCGAGAGCAGGATGAAGCGCACTGCGGGAAAGCGAATTCTCTTTAGCCTGCGCCGGTTGAGCAGGTGGATCAGCAGGGGAAGAGAAGCGGCAAAAAGGCCGTAGAGGTAAGCCGGATGGAAAAAAAACAGGGACATGCGCGGATCACCCTCTCCAGCTCAGGTAGCTCACCAGCGCGTGATCCAGCGGCGTCGAGGTCGTGAGCAATTGGTAATCGATGGAGTTCTCGTGACACTCCTGGCGCAGATGCTGGGTGAATTCCGCTACGACTTTTTGGTAGGCGCGGCGGATGACCTGCGGATCGGCGGTCACTTTGAGGCCCGCCTGCTCGATATCCTCAAATAGAATATTCCCGTCGAAAGGGAGATCCAGCTCCGCGGCGTCCAGGAGGTGGAACACGATGACATCGTTGCCCTTGAGGCGGAAGAGCCGGAGACCCTTGAGAATCTTCTCCGGCTCGTCCAGCAGATCGGATACCAGGATAACCAGGCCCCGCCGTTTCATTTGGCCGGCGATCTCATGGAGAATCTTTCCCACGTCGGTCTCCCCGGCCGGTTTGCATGTCTC
>JACPFH010000527.1 GCA_016183075.1 Deltaproteobacteria bacterium
CGATCCCCAACTCCGCTCCGATATCATTACCAAGCTCGACGAGCGGGGGATTGATTTCGACGAGCTTAGAGCCGCTGCTGGTCAGCCGGATGCCGATCCTTTCGATTTGCTTTGTTATGTCGCCTTCAACGCCCCTATTCGGAGTCGAAGGGAAAGGGCGGAAAGGGTGCGCAAGGAGAAGAAGGATTTCTTCGACCGGTATGGGGCTGACGCGAAGGCTGTCCTTAACGATTTGCTGGAGAAGTATGCGGAGCATGGCACGGCTCAGTTCACTATCCCGGACGTGCTCAAGGTGCCGCCCATCTCCGAGCGCGGAAACGTGATCGAAATCGCCAATTTCTTCGGCGGCACGGAGAAGTTAAAAGAGGCGGTGAATGAACTGCAGGCGCTCTTATATGCCGCTTAAATTGAAATTTTGTAAAAACCTTACATTTAGTGTAAGTATAATGCAAGAATTATGGTGGGTATTGCAAAAACCTTACATTTAGTGTAAGTTTTTTGCATGAGACGAGACCCTAGGGAGACAGAGCGCCGCCTTGTTCATATTGCTTCGGGGCAAGGGGGCTATTTCACGGCTGCCCAGGCGCTATCCGTTGGCTATACCTATCGCCAGCAGCATTTTCACCGGGAGCGAGGTAATTGGCTGTCTATAGACCGGGGCCTATTTCGGCTCCGAGACTACCCGAGCAGTCCGCACGAGGATCTCATAAGGTGGGCATTCTGGAGTCGCGCTCGTGACGGAAGGATACAGGCTGTTGTTTCGCACGACAGCGCTCTCGCTTTCCACGACCTTGGCGATGTCATGCCCGCGAAGCTCCATCTTACCGTGCGCAAAGGTTTCAGAAAGCGCGCCCCCGGAGCATGCGTACTACACTATGGGGATCTTGCGGAACAGGACATTGAGCGCCATGAAGGCTTTCTTGTGACGATGCCCCTTAGAACTATCAAGGATGTTGCTGAAAGCGCGCTCAGCCCTGAGCATCTCATCAAGGCGCTCCAGGAGGCGCTGAGCCGGGGAGTGATACGTAGGAGGCAGCTTGAAGAAAACGGGCTCTCTGATTTCGGCAGACAGCGGTTGAATGAGGCTATAGGAGCCCTGGCGCAGAGGGACCTGTGAGCAAACCTCCCAGAACATACCAAACTCCCCGAGCCCTTCGGCAAGCTCTCGAGGACCGAATGGGCGGCATGGCAAAGACTCATGCGGAGTTGCAACGATTGCGCCGCCTGGTTTCCTTCGACAGACTACTGGCTCGGCTTTTCCTCGACGAGAGCCGGTCGCCGTGGGTCGTAAAAGGAGGCTACGGCCTGGAGGTGCGTTACGGAATGAAGGCGCGTACCACGAAGGATGTCGATCTGGCCTTGCCGAATAGAGGCTCAGCAGGCGGCAATCCGGACAAGATCAATCAAGAACTGCGCGAGGAGCTACAAGAGGCGGCCGCGCGAGACCTAGGGGACTTTTTTCAGATCACTATTGCGGAGCCTCAGAAAGAGTTCGATGCCCCGCCGGAAGGCGGAGCCCGATTCCCTGTAGAGGTCCGCCTGGATCACAGGGTCTTCGCGAAGTTTCACCTCGATGTGGGTGTGGGCGACGTAATTGTCGAGGAGCCTGACTGGACAAGAGGCGAGGACTATCTCTCTTTTGCGGGCATTCCGCCGGCCAGGTTCCGAATCATCCCGATAGCGCAGCAGTTTGCCGAAAAGATCCACTCCTACACGCTGCCGCGCGCCAGCCGATCAAATTCAAGGGTCAAGGATCTTGTTGATTTGGTTCTCATACTGGAACATGGTCCGCCGGATCAAGCACCCGTCAGGTCCGCCATAGAAGCGACTTTCCAGCGCCGTTCGACGCACGCTATTCCTGTTTCGCTTTCCGTGCCGCCGACTACCTGGGCTTCTTCTTACACGGCTATGGCGGGGGAACTTAACCTTGCGCTGACAACGGTGGAAAGTGCCGTCTCTCGTTTGAACGATTACTGGAAAACCATTTTCTAAAGGCTCGAATCATGGCTCGTAAGCAAAAGACAGCAACCCAGCCCCTCACCACAGCCCAACGGCTATCCTCCATCGTCAAGTCCTGCCG
>JACPFH010000528.1 GCA_016183075.1 Deltaproteobacteria bacterium
GCGAGAACGACAATGGAGCGGCCCTCGGGTGTCTCATCCGCGAGAGAGGCTAATTGAGCCGCATCGGCCAACCGCGCTACGGGCACTCCCGGCGCGCTGATGAGTTCAGTAGCCATACGGTTACCAAGAGTGATCGTGCCTGTCTTGTCGAGGAGCAGGGTATCCACATCTCCGGCTGCCTCTACCGCCCGGCCGCTCGTAGCCAGGACGTTCTTGCGCAGCAAGCGATCCATACCGGCGATGCCGATGGCGGAAAGCAGTCCACCGATGGTGGTGGGAATGAGACAGACGAGTAGCGCTACGATTACCGTTACCGAAAGGGCGACACCGGAGTAAAGCGCCATAGGCACAAGCGTCACGCAGGCAAAGAGAAAAACCAGTGTGAGGCCGGCGAGCAAGATATTGAGGGCGATTTCGTTGGGAGTTTTCTGTCGCGTCGCCCCTTCCACCAGCGCGATCATGCGGTCCAAGAAGGACTCCCCTGGGCTTGCCGTGATGCGTACCACGATCCGGTCGGACAACACTTTCGTTCCGCCGGTGACCGCGGAACGGTCGCCGCCGGCCTCGCGAATGACGGGTGCAGATTCACCGGTGATCGCGGACTCATCGACGGAGGCTATTCCTTCGATAACATCGCCATCACCCGGAATAATTTCTCCTGCCTCAACCATAACGACGTCGCCCTTGTGCAGCTCTGAGGCGGGAACCACTTCTTCTGGTTCCCCATTGATCAGCCGCCGGGCGGTCGTCTCTTTGCGCATCCTCCGTAAAAAAGCCGCCTGAGCCTTGCCCCGTCCTTCGGCGATTGCCTCGGCAAAGTTGGCGAAGACCACGGTGGACCACAGCCATAGACCGACCTGCGTCGTGAACCACAGTGGCTGAGATCCCGGCGTGGGAGCGATGAGGTCGCGCAGCCAGATCAGCGTGGTGAGCACGCTGCCGATCTCGACCACGAACATGACCGGATTCTTGATTACGTGCTGCGGCGCGAGCTTGCGGAAGCTCTCCCAAACCGCGGGCCGCAGGATTTCAGGATCGATAAGCGACCGTTCTTTTAAGCGAGTGTCTGCCATGTCAGAAAACCTTTCCTGCTTGGGCCAAAAAATGTTCAACGATAGGCCCGAGCGCAAGCGCGGGGAAGAAAGTTAATGCCCCAACGATAAGAACCACGCCAACCAACAGCGCAACGAAGAGGGGCCCATTTGTCGGAAAGGTGCCGAGACTCGGCGGCACGGCCTTCTTGCCTACCAGAGAACCGGCGATAGCCATCACCGGTACGATCATCAAGAAGCGACCAGCGAGCATCGCCAGGCCCATGCTTACGTTCCACCAAGATGTGTTAGCGTTGAGTCCGGCAAAGGCCGAGCCGTTATTACCGGCAGCACTGCTGTAGGCATACAGGATTTCACTGAGGCCGTGCGGGCCGGAGTTGTTGAGCGACGAGAGACCATACGGAACCACGGCCGACCAAGCGGAGAAGTACAGGATGAGCAAGGGAAAGATCAGCACGTAAAGCATCGCGAGCTTGATCTCGCGCGCTTCAATCTTCTTCCCCAGGTACTCCGGCGTTCGGCCGACCATCAAGCCGGCCACGAACACGGCGACGATGACGAACATCAGCATGCCGTAGAGACCGCTGCCGACTCCGCCGAAGATGACTTCACCAAGCTGCATCAGCCACATCGGCACCAGCCCGCCCAGCGGCGTGACGCGGCGGTCGTTGCAGTCGCCCAGGTAACCGAGCTGGCGATGCCGTAACGAACCTCTTTCCCTTCCATATTTCCAAGTGCTTGATCCACCGCGAGACCTTGCATCACCGGGTTGCCACGGGCTTCGAAGTAATAAGCCGCGGTTACGCCCATGAAGAAGAGGATTGCCATCGCTCCGAAGAGGGTCCATCCCTGCTTCTGGTCCCGCGCCATGCGGCCGTACATATAGGTCTGTGCCGCCGGAATGGCGAGGATCGCGACCATTTGCACGAAATTCGATAGCGGACTGCCTCCCTCAAAAGGGTGCGCGCTATTGGCATTGAAGAAACCGCCGCCATTCGTCCCAAGCTGTTTGATCGCTACCTGCGACGCCGTTGGCCCCATTGCCAGAGTCTGTTTTGCCCCTTCAAGCGT
>JACPFH010000018.1 GCA_016183075.1 Deltaproteobacteria bacterium
ATGCGCTGAGCGCCGATGCGGTCGAGAAGATCCAACGGGCGAAACAGTCCGGCAAGAGGGTCGTCGCGGTGGGCTCAACAACCACGCGTGCCCTTGAGTGGGTTGCGCTACGCGAAGGACAAGTGACCGCCGGCGAAGGGATCGCGCGCCTGTTTATCCATCCTGGTTTTGCCTTCCGCGTTCTTGATGGGCTCATCACCAACTTTCATCTGCCCGGCTCTACGCCGCTGATTCTCGTGGTCGCGTTCGCCGGATTGGAGCTGGTTCGGCGTGCGTATCAAGAGGCGGTGCAGAGGCATTACCGTTTTTACAGCTACGGGGACGCGATGCTCATCCTCTAGTCGTCAATAGTCAATCGTCAATGGTCAATCGATTGACGAATAACGGTTGACGGATAACGAGATGTTCGGCTTCACGGTTATCAAAAAAGATATTCACACCAAGGCGCGTTCGGGCCGGCTCGAGCTGGGCCACGGCGTGGTGGAGACGCCGGCCTTCATGCCCGTTGGGACACAGGGCAGCGTGAAGGCTTTGTCGCCACGCGATCTGGAGGAAATGCGCTGCCAGATCCTGTTGGCCAATACCTATCATCTCTATTTGCGCCCGGGAATAGAGGTGGTTCGAGAGCTGGGGGGGCTGCATCGCTTTATCGGTTGGAACCGGCCCATCCTGACCGATAGCGGAGGCTTTCAGGTGTTCAGCCTGGGGGCGCTGAGAAAGATCACCGAGGAGGGGGTTCATTTTCAGTCCCATCTGGACGGCTCGAGCCATCTGCTGACCCCGGAGCAGGTGGTCCGGATTCAGCAAGACCTCGGGAGCGACGTGGCGATGGTTTTGGACGAGTGTATTCCCTATCCTGCGACCAAAGAATATGCCCGGAAATCCACCGAACGAACGGCACGGTGGGCCGAGCGCTCTTTAACGGCCAACCGCCGGGATGACCAGGCGCTCTTCGCGATTGTCCAGGGCGGGATGTACCGGGAGCTGCGCGAGGCGTGCGCACGACGGCTGGCGCCCTTACCCTTCGACGGTTTTGCTGTCGGTGGCTTGGGTGTGGGGGAAGGAGAGGCAACGTTGCATGGAATCGGGGAGTTTACCGCCCAACTTTTGCCCGAGAAACGCCCGCGCTATCTGATGGGCGTGGGTCGACCGCAGGATTTGATTTCCGCGGCCGGCTATGGGTATGACCTGTTTGATTGTGTGCTGCCCACCCGGAATGCCCGGAACGGGACGCTCTTCACTTCCAAAGGAAAGCTCAATATTAAACGCGCGGAATTCGTCAGAGACCCGCGGCCCGTCGACGAAGCCTGTGCTTGTTACTGCTGCCGCCATTTTTCTCGTGCCTATCTGCGCCACCTCTATCATGCCGGGGAGATTCTCGCCGCCCATCTTCACACCGTGCACAACCTCTATTATTATCATCGCCTTATGGACGACTGCCGGCGGGCGATCGGGGCGGGCAACTTCCGGGATTGGGCGGCAGAGTTGAAACGGCAGACTTCACAAGCCATGGCAGGGGAAGACTCCGAAAACTGAGGGTCGTATTCCGACGCCATTTGGAACAGGAGGGTGACATGTGGGATCTTGCGTTCGCTCAAACGGGCCAGGCGCCTTCGGGGCCAAGCCAACTGGTGAGCTTTATCCCCCTGATCCTGGTCTTTTTGATCTTTTATCTGCTGCTGATCCGGCCCCAGCAGAGAAAGGTCAAGGAGCAGCGCGAGATGCTGGGGAAGCTCAAAAAGAACGATGAGGTGATGACCTCGGGCGGGATTTACGGTAAGGTGGTGGCGCTGAGCGACACGGTGGTCACTTTGGAGGTGGCCCCCAACGTCCGGATCCGCGTCAGCCGGCCGCAGATCGCCGCTCTGGTCAAAGGAGAAAAGGCTTTAGCTAAAGAGTAAGCCGGCGGGGAGTCAGGATATGCAGCGTGGTGTCGTCGTTCGTATCGTTATCGTGATGGGTTTGGCCCTGGCCGCTCTGATCTATCTTACCCCGACTTTCGTGGGTGAGGTGCCGTCGTGGTGGAGCGATTTTCTGCCCGCCGAGCGCATCCATCTGGGGCTGGATCTTCAGGGCGGAAGCCACCTGATTCTCGAGGTCAAAGCGGACAAAGCGGTGGAGAACACGGTGGAGCGCGTCAAGGCCGACCTCGGGAATCTGCTCAAAGAGAAGGGGATTTCCTATAGCGAGCTGGCGCGAAAGGGCATCGAGATTCGACTCAAGGTGCCCGCTGCCACCGGGGACAAGGCGCGGGGTTTGCTCAAGAGCGAGTTCCCCGGTCTTGTTGTGGTCAGCTCGCGCGCGGGGGGAGAAGGCGAGGAGTTTGTTCTGGCCATGGACCAGCGCGAGCTGCGCTCCATTCGGGACTACGCCCTGGATCAATCGCTCGAGACTATTCGGAACCGGATCGACCAGTTTGGCGTCAGCGAGCCGATCATCCAGCGACGCGGACAGCAGGACATCTTAGTGCAACTCCCGGGGATACAGGATCCCGAGCGCGCCAAGGAGATCATCGGCAAGACCGCTCTTCTCGAGTTCAAGTTGCTGGACGAGACCCATAACGTCGAGGAAGCCTTGCGCAGTGGCCCGCCTCCGGGGACGGAGGTACTTTATGGCTATGCGGCAGGGAGAAATGGGGCAGGCACGGAAAGGGTGCCTTATCTTCTGGAAGCTCGAACCCTTATGACCGGCGAGTACATCACGGATGCTCGGGTGCGCCCGGGCTCCGGTTTGGAGGGCCCATACGTCGAGCTGATTCTGAACTCCAGCGGCGCGAGGCTCTTTGAGAGGATTACCGGCGAGAACGTGAAGCGACGCCTTGCCATCGTTCTCGACAACCGCGTCTACTCGGCTCCGGTCATCCAGGAACGGATCGGGGGAGGCAGGGCTTCGATCACGGGAAGTTTCGATATGAAGGAGGCGCGCGATCTCGCGATCGTGCTCAGGGCCGGAGCGCTGCCGGCTCCCGTGGAGATCGTCGAGGAGCGCACGGTCGGGCCTTCCCTGGGCCGCGATTCGATCAGGCAGGGAGTCATCTCCTTTATCGTGGGGGGCTCCCTGGTCATCGTCTTCATGATCGCCTACTACAAAGGAGCCGGTCTGGTCGCCGATCTCGCGTTGGTCTTCAATGTTCTTTTCCTGCTTGCGGTGTTGGCCGGCTTTCAGGCGGTATTGACCCTGCCGGGCATTGCCGGAATCGTGCTCACCATGGGAATGGCGGTCGACGCCAACGTGCTCGTCAACGAGAGGATTCGCGAAGAGCTCCGGGCCGGCAGGTCGCCGCGGGCCGCCATCGAGGCCGGCTATGAGCGAGCCCTTCCGGCAATCTTGGACTCGAACATTACGACTTTCCTGTCCGGTGTCATTCTCTTTCAGTTCGGGACCGGGCCGGTCAAAGGCTTCGCCGTGACTCTCTGCGTCGGCATCGTCACGACGGTCTTGACCGCGGTCTACCTGACCCGAACCTATTATGATTGGCGGATCGTCATGCGAAAACTCACCCGCATCAGCGTGTAAGAGCCAAAGATGGAAATCATCAAACCGGGAACACAGATCCCTTTTACTCGTTATCGCCACATTGCGATCATCCTATCGACGGTTGCGAACCTTGCGGTGTTGCTGCTCCTTTTCACGAAGGGTCCCAACCTGGGCGTCGATTTCGCGGGCGGGACGATGGTCCATGTCAAATTTCAGGAACGCGTGACGATTCCTGAGATCCGTCAAGCGTTGACGAGCTCAGGCCTGGCCGACAGCGTGATCCAGGACTTCGGTCAGGACACCACCCACGAGTTCCTCATCCGCCTGGAAAAGACTTCAGGCGAGCTCGGGATTATCGGGGAGCAGATCCGCAAGAGCTTGGCCGAAAAGTTTGGCCCGGATCGATTTGAGGTTCGAAGGGTCGAATCGGTCGGTCCCAAGGTCGGCAAAGATCTGCGCCAGCGGGGAACCTGGTCTGTGATCGCGGCCACGATTATGATGGGAGTTTATATCTGGGCCCGCTTTGGATACAGTTTTGGCGCCCGTTTTGGTTTTCACTTCGGCCTTGGGGCGGTTATCGCGCTGATCCACGACGTGTTGATCACAACCGGGGTTCTCTTGCTGGCCGGTTACGAGTTCGACCTCACGTTCGTGGCCGCCCTGCTTACCATTGTCGGCTTCTCGGTCAACGATACCGTGGTGGTCTGCGATCGGATCCGTGAGAACATGCGAAAGATTCGGCGCGCAAGCCTGGAGACCATTATCAACACCAGCATCAACGAGACTTTGAGCCGCACGATCCTGACGACGGGCACGGCTATCCTGGTGCTTTTAGCTCTATTCACGCTCGGGGGAGGAGTGATCCGTCCCTTCGCTTTTGCTCTTCTGGTGGGTTTCTGCTCCGGCGTCTATTCGACCATCTTCATCGCCAGCCCGGTGATCCTCCTTTGGGAGAAGCAAAAATAGCGAATAGCGAATCGTGAATAGCGAATAGCCAGGAGAGTGCGGATCAGGCGGTTCACAGGGTCTCCTCGGTGGCGGGTGTCCGCAGTCGGGCCGGGCGGCTCGTCGTACGTCGGCTCCTCGATCGCTTGGGTCGCGCGACCAGGCGGGCGCAGACGAACAGCACGAGCACGACCGCCATCAGCACCGTCTCGCGCCGAGCCTGCGCAACGATCTGCCGTCCCCGTTTTTGATGGCGGGAATGGAAGCGGCCGTGAATCGGCTTGTCCATGCCCTCGAGCGAAAGGAGCTCATCTGCGTGTGGGGAGACTACGATGTGGACGGCACGACCGGAGCCGCAACCCTTGTGTCTTTTCTGAGAGAGATCGGGGCTGAACCCTTCTATTACGTTCCTCATAGGATCGAGGAGGGGTATGGACTGAACTCCGAAGCCATCGGAGAATTAAGCTCGCGGGGCGTCCGGTTGATCGTCACCGTGGATTGCGGCGTTTCCAACTACGATGAGGTAGAGCTCGCCCGGAGACTCGGAACCGACGCGCTGATTGTGGATCATCATGAGCCGCCGGATCATCTCCCTCCCGCCGTTGCGATTCTCAATCCCCACCGTCTGGATTGCCCTTTCCCCGACAAGGGGCTCTCAGCCGCCGGCTTGGCTTTCTATTTGGTGATCGGGCTTCGGGCGAAACTCAGGGAGGTCGGCTGGTTTCAATCTTCCCAACCTCCCGACATTCGCCGCCACCTCGATTTGGTCGCTCTCGGCACGGTTGCGGACATGGTGCCGCTTAGAGGAGTCAACCGGATCCTGGTCCGCCGGGGATTGGAGGAACTGGCGAATTCCAAGCGCCCCGGGATACTTGCCCTGAAGGCCGTAGCGGGGGTCTCCACGGGCGCTTTGAGCGCGGGCCAGGTCGCGTTTCAGCTCGGGCCTCGGATCAACGCGGCGGGCAGGATGGACGCCGGGCTCAAGGTGGTAGAAATGCTGACGACGCACTCGGAGGAAGTTGCCGCGCGCATCGCGCAGGAATTGGATGAGCATAACCGCGAGCGTCAAGGCATGGAAAAGCGGGTCCTTCAGGAAGCTCTGTCAAAGGTGGAGGAAAGCGGATCTTTGAAGGAATGTTACTCCATCGTTGTGGGACAAGAGGGCTGGCATCCCGGAGTCTTGGGGATCGTGGCTTCCCGCCTGGTCGAGCGCTATCATCGCCCCACCGTCGTGGTCGGCTTCCACAATGGGTTGGGCAAAGGTTCGGCGCGGAGCATCCGCGGCTTTCATATGGTGGAAGGACTGCGCGGGTGCGCGGCCATATTAGAGAAGTTTGGCGGCCATGAATCTGCCGGCGGGCTAAGCGTTCAATGGGCCAAATTCCCGCTCTTTTCCGCCCGTTTTGAAGAGATTGCCAGGGATTGTTTGACACCCGACCATCTCGTTTCGCTCCTCGAGATCGATGCCGAGGTAGATTTTTCCGCGCTCGATCTCGCGCTCGTGCGCGAGCTTGAAGCCTTGAAGCCGTTTGGCGTGGGCAACCCGGAACCCGTGTTCATGACCCGCGATGTCGAGGTCTCGGAACGCAGAGATTTTAATGGCGGGTGCCGTCTGAGGCTCCGTCACGGCTCTCGCTTCTTGGGTGCGGTGGCCTTCAGACGCGGAGATCTCATGGTCCAGCCCGGAGATAAGATCGATGTCGCCTATCGCGTAACCGAGAACGAGTGGAGCGGCACCTCGACCGTGGAACTCCGGCTAGTGGATGCCCGCTCCTCGTCCTATCGCCCGCTATAGAGCTCCTTTACAAACCCTGTGCTCTCCAGCTCCTTCAAGAAACGGTTGTCGAAGAACTCCTTGGGGTCGGCCCCGGCGGCCTTGGGGTGGTCTGTGACCGACAGAGCCGCGCGGATAGCCTCCTCCGTTACATAGGGAACCTTGGGGAATAAAGGGGCAAAAGTTCGGTAGGCCTCTTCTATAATCTCAGCATCCTTGGTGCCGAGAAACTGGGCGAGCGCCCGCTTTGCCACCTCGGGCTGCTCGATAGTGATCTTTAAGGCCGCGACGTAGGACTTGAGGAAATCCTTGAGAAGATCCGGATTTTGGCGGATCAGGGAGCGCCGGACGGTCAGCCCGGTAAAGGTGTAAGGGAGTTTCAGAGATCCGATGTTAACCACTTCCTTGTATCCGAGGCGCCGAGCCATGAGAGTCGTGGGCGCGGAGAGAACTGCGGCTGAGACGATCCCTTTATCCAAAGCAGCCAAAGCGTCTTGCTGGCGTGAGAAATAGAGCACCTGTACATCCTTGCGCTGGGCCATTTTGTATTGTCTAAGGAGCGCGATGGAGGCATGGTCAGAGGAGGCGCCTTTGGTTATCACTCCAAGAATTTTGCCGCGCAGGTCAGGGACCTCCTTGATGTCCGGCCGGGCATAGAGAGAAAACGCATAGGTTGGGACCGGTATCCCGACGTAGATAATCTCGGCCCCGCTGAGCATCGCGTTGATAACCGCTCCCCCTAAATGGGCTATGTCAAGGTCACCGGAGACGATCGTCTGCGTGGTTCTGGCTCCACCCGGGACATAGACCGGTTTGAGGTCAAGCCCGTATTGGCGGTCGATTTTGGCCTCGGGAATGACCCAAAGCGGCGTCGTTGCGCCGTTGAGCTGGGGGTATCCCACCCGAATGGTGACTGTGGCCGCCTCTGCGGAGCCCGCGACCGCTAGCAGCACAACGGTGAGCGTGGAAATGATCCAGTGATATTTCTTTCCCACAGTAGCAAGCGACGGAAGAAAATTCGTACAGCTCCTTGACATAGTTGTCCCCCTTTTCCCGATTTCAAAGTGAGTTGAGTTATTAAACTCGTTGTGATTGCCCGGCATGGACTTTCTCGCCCTTCTTAAATTTCCAGCAATTTTATGCGAGAGGCCATCTTTTGACAAGGGGGAAAAAAAGGGAATCAGTTGCAAATCATCAGATGGCAGTTGTGGGGCAGGCGGCGCATCAGGCCTTTGACGACGTGCCCGCGCAGCATGTGGTAGAAGGCGGAGCGGCGCGTTGCGCCAACCAGCACTGCATCTACCCCCAGTCCCTTCGCCGCCGCCGCAATGGCATCCGCGGCATTGTGAGAGATCGACCAGATGGGAATGATCTGGATATTCTTCTCCCGGACTTCCTGAAGCGCGTGCCTTAGCGTCCTGATTCCTTCGTCATTGGGCATGTGGGGCGTCTCTCCGTTGAAAAGACCCGGCCACTCTTCGACGTACATGCAGTAGAGGGCGGATTCTCCCTTGCCTTTGGCACGGGCGATGCCTTCTTGGATGAGGCGCGGGCTTTCACCGCGCAGCGCCAGGAGCGTGGAGGAGGGATACAGCGCTTTGAGGTCAACGGCTTCGGCGAGGGTCACGAGACCTTTGAGCTCCTCTTCTACCAAATGCTCAGACGCCCGGTAGGCGCGCGCTTGGAGGCGTTGGACGAAAGGAATCTGGTGCAGGGCCTCAAGGAACCATCCTCGCCTCACCCCGACGGCAGTCAGCATGCCGATGGCGGTTACGGTTCCGCCAAAGACGGTTGCCAGCTCCTTTTCTACCAGGTTGATACTCCAGGCGACTATTACGACCGCAGTAGTCGCAATACCAATCCAAAAACCGAAATCGCGCCGGCCAAGTCTCCAGCGGATCAAATCGAGGCTCAGTGAGGAAAAAACAAAGGCTCCCAAAAGCCCGAAAGCATACATGTCCCCCAACAACGCCAGTTTCCCTCTGGTCATCAGAATCACCAGGATGGGGACAGAGGTGGCGATGAGGATCGCGACGTGCGGGGTGTTGAAGGTTGCGCTTCGCAACGAAATCACCTTGGGAAGAAAACCCTGGTTCGTGAGGGCGAGAAAGACGTGGTACGCTCCGATGATCGCTGTATTGGAGGCGAATAGAAGCAACGTTGAGGCCGTCATGACCACAGCCAACTTGACACCGAATCCCCCTGTGACCAAGCCCAGCTCCGAGATGAAGCGCTCGCTCTGTGTGGCTTTGAGGTCCGGGGAGAGAAGCGTAATCGATAGGGTGGCAAGAACCGGCGAAGTCACCATGATCGTGACAATCACTGCCCCCATGGCTATGCGTGTCGTGCGCCGCAGCGGAAAACGAATGGCGGGGCTGATCTGGCTGATGCTCTCTAGACCCGAAAAGGCGAGCCATGCGGCCCCGAAGCCGACAAGTAGATCGTACCGGGACAGAGTCCTGCCTGTGCCGAGGTGACGGAGGGTTTCTTGCCACTGAGCCGCGTCCATGGTGTACAGGCTCGCTCCGATCACCAGGAGGTCGACCAAGAAGGCACCGCTCGCCATGACTAGGGCGGCGGTGGCGCTCTCGCGGATTCCGATGATGTTCAGTACCGCAAGCATAACCACGCCGCCACACGCTAACACTACGATGTACTGGTCCAATGTCGGGAAAACGCTGCCGATGTACTGGAAGCCCGAGACTGACGAGATAGCAGTCGTAAGAAAATAATCGACGATGATCAGCATCCCACCCAGGCAACCCCACATGGGACCGAAGGCCTTGGTCGTAATCGTGACTACCCCTCCCCCCTCGGGATTACGCCAGGTGATCTCGATGTACTTGAGGGCGAGGAGTATGAAGCCTGCGGAGGTGAGGAGGACAAAGAACGGCGTGGCATCCTTCACGTGCCCGTAAAGGATGCCCGGGACGTAATAGACCGAAGTGCCGATATCACAGAAGACAACCGCCCAGGCCAAAAGCCAGTTCAGTTGCCTCGTGTCCCGTGTCGGTCTCATAGAGGAGAGTCTATGCCTGAGCGTGCGCTGTTTCTCTTCCAGAGGGGTAACTACGTGAAACTCTGATAGGAAGAATGATCATTTGCAAGCCTTCAAACTGAAGCCGCTGCTCCAGGGTAAACGGTGTATGGTTGTGAAGAAGGCGCGTAAAAAGGTTCTCCTGTTCAAAAACGAGCTTGCCGGCAAAAAAGACCGATCCGGGGAAATCCTGGGCGACAGATTTACAGAGCTTCTCCAATTCTTCGATAAGGTCAATCCCCAATGAATATCGATACTCCGCGTACCAGCCCAAGCAGTTGGCAAATTCCACAAAGCTCTTAAGATCCTCTTCTTTGGATCGGCGAAGATTCTCGATCTCCTTTGAGCCTTTAAATTGACCGTAGTCAATCAACCCGACCGAGACAAAAACCACGTTTTTGAACTGATTGGGAAAGAGCCTGGGAATGGTGAGCAGGGAGTGAATCGCAAGGCCGTCAAAATTCCTTACGATGAGCGCCGCAGTGGGGGCCGCCGGATTTTTAGCTGGCACCGGATTCTTCAGATCGGGATGAAAGGGGATATTCATCAGCGTTTCGTCCAAGGCTCGCAGCGCGGTTTGAACTCGATCGTAGTGGGACCGAACGATATAACAGAGAAGAATAAAGGCCGATGTTACCACCAAGGTCACCCACCCGCCTTCGGCAAACTTGATAACGACCGTGACCGTAAAGGTCAGGAAGACATTAATGCTGTACATGACGACCAGTAGCCTTACGTCACCGCTGGTATAAATGAGAAACGCCAGGGAGGCCAGACCCATGAACCAGATACCGTATTGGGTGACCAGCTTATCGCTCAAGTGGGAGAAACGGTGCGGCGCCCAGGAGTCTACCGCCATGTTCGAAAGAACCCTGGGCCCGTCGATAAAGCCAGCCTGGGCGGCGACCAAAAGGATAGCCGCCTCGGTCACCAGAGTTACGACCAGCAATGTATACGCCAGATCGGGCGAGAAAAAGTTTGCGTAGACTTTTGTAAACAAGCTGGCGTTGAGAGTTCTACCTGCCTCAGCGGAGACCTGGTTTAACAAGTAACAAAGGAGAAGCCCGCTGGCCGTGAAGGCGAGAGATACGGCCATGTAGATCATGGTCCTTTTCCCGGTCTCAACCCTGGGCTCGCGCAGGGATTGGAGGCCATTGCTGACCGCTTCGATGCCCGTGTAGGTGCCGCCACCGAGGCTATAGGCATGGAGAATGATAAAAAGAGTCGCCCACAAGCCCAGGCCTTGAATGTCTCCGACGGTCTTTTGATAGGTTGCAGAAGCGAGCGCGGGCATCTCCACGGCTTTCGGTACGACCCCCAAGCTAATAGCAAAAAGGTGGGCGAGAACGAATAGGACAAAGATGGGGAGCAGAAAAAGGACGGACTCTTTGGTGCCGCGAAGGTTCAGGTAAAGCAGAAAAAAAATCAAAATGAATTCCGTTGCCAGCTTGGCTCCGTGAATCGAAGCGGGAAGAAAGCTGAAAATCTGATCGCCTGCGCTGGCCGCGGAAATCGTAATTGTCAACATGTAGTCTATAATTAAGGCAGAGCCGGAAACGAGGCCGACTTTTGGCCCTAAAAGCTTGGTGGCCACCAGATAGCCTCCGCCCCCTGTTGGAAACAGCTCGATGATGTGGCTATAGCTTGCAGATATGATGAAGACTGTTACGGCCATAAGGATGGCGAGAGGAAGAGCGAGGAAAAAGTGCCCTCCCAGTGCAAGATAGGCCTCTTCCGGTCCGTAGGCCGATGAGCTCAACCCGTCTGCGCCGAGACCAACCCAGGCCAGGAAGGCGATCAGGGAAATCTGATGGAAGACTCCCGGTGCAAGGGGATCCTTGGGCTTTCCGAGCAGAATATTTTTAAGGGAGAAGGCCATTAAAGGTTTGAGAGGACGGATTAGCGGCACCAAGCCGGGTGAGTTAGCCCTAATCCGGAAATCTTTTTCTGAGTAGTCAGACTCGGAACCGCTCCAAATAGCCTCCTCGCCCTCCTTTTGGAGGGAGAGGATTAAAGGTGAGGGTGGTGCGCATGGAATTTGCCCTCACCCTCGCCCTCTCCCGAGTTGATCATGTAGGGGCCAAAATTTATTTCGGATTAGGGTTAGATCAGAGGCCATACCGGTTGCGTAGAGAGTTACTATTTTCACGATGCGTGTCAAGCTGGACGTGAGGTTCACAGGAGGGTCCCCCGCAGGACCATCGCGGCGACGCTGAAGTAGATAACCACGCCGATGACATCCACAAGCGTGGCGACGAACGGAGCGGACGCGCTGGCGGGGTCGAACTTGAGAAGCCGCAGGACGAACGGAAGAAGCGAACCGGCGGTCGTCCCCCACAGCACCACGCCTATGAGGCTGAAGGCAACGGTGAGTCCCACCAGGAGGTAGTGTTCGCCGTACACACCAAACAGGCTCTGCCACAAAAGAATACGAGCGAGGCCGATCGTTGCCAGGATGGAGCCTAGGGCGAGACCGGTGATGACCTCCCGCCTAACCACCCTCCACCAGTCGCGCAGCCTCACTTCCCCGAGGGCCATCGCCCGCACGACCAGCGTGGAGGCCTGCGATCCGGAATTACCGCCGCTGCTTATGATAAGCGGGACGAACAGGGCGAGAACCACGGCCCTAGCGATCTCTGCCTCGAAGTAGCCCATGGCTGTGGCTGTGAGCATCTCGCCGAGAAACAGGATGGCGAGCCAGCCCGCCCTCTTCTGAATCATCCTCACCAGAGGGATCTGCAGATATGGCGCCTCCAGGGCCGCCATGCCACCAATCTTCTGAATGTCCTCTGTCGCTTCCTCTTGGACGACGTCGATAATGTCGTCCACGGTGACGATGCCTTTGATGTGCTTTTCGTCATCGACGATCGGGATCATCATGAGGTTATGTCGGGCAAAGAGGTGGCTCAGGGCCTCCTGATCCAGGTCCTCCGGAGCCGTAACCACGTCGGTACGCATCACTTCATTGATTAGCCGCTCGCCCGGGGTGGTCAGCAGATCCCGGAACGAAATCACGCCAAGCAGCCGCTCTTGCGGATCGACGACGTACGCATAGTACACGGCTTTCGCCCTTGAGCGCGCGTCTCTGCGAAGGTAACTGACCGCCTCGTTCACGCTCATGTCGGGCCGGAGCCGCGCGTAGCGAGGGTTCATAAGCCCTCCAGCGTCATCTTCCGCGTAGTCGAGAAGGCCTTTGACCTCGCTTCGGGTCTGGTCATCGAGTAGCGTGAGAAGGCCTTCGCGCTCGTGCACGGCGCTCTCCTGGATGACATCCGCGGCCTCGTCCGGGGGGAGCAGCCGGATCCACAACCGCCGCTCTCCCGGCGCCAGCCCTTGGATGACCTGGGTCTTGTCCCTCGCGCTGAGCTGCAGGAAGAAATCCTCCGCCTCGTCGCGTGCAAGAAGCTCGAAACCCTCCACCCGTTCGGTATCGGAAAGGACGGGCCAGGCTTCATAGAGTTCGCTTGGCGTAAATGTTTTGTCGGCCATTTTTACCTCGCTGGCGCTGAATCGGTTCTTACTACCTCGGGCCTCGCTCACGAATCCTTCGGCGTTTCCCGACGAGCCCTTCGCGCACGGAGGGCTCGCCATAGAATGGCGACCACGGCCCCCGCGATCACCGCGACCAAGACGACGTGCTCGATCTCGCCGACGATGCGCTGAAGTTTTTCGACGTACTCACCGAGACCGTAACCGATAGCGAAACCGATGCCGATGGCCAGGGGCACATAAACTGCCGCGCCTAACATGTTGGCGAGGAGAAACGGGAGGAAGGGCAGCCCCATCGTGCCGGCGAGCGGCCCGGCGAGAAACCGCAGGCCCGGGACGAAGCGCGCGCAGAACACGCCCAAGGGACCGTATCGTATGACAAAGCGCTGCATGGTATCGAATTTTTCCTGGGTCACGAATAGCCATTCGCGATATCGCGTGATCACGTTTTGTCCAAAGCGACGCCCGAGCCAGTATCCGATGTTGTCACCGGTGACGGCGCTGACGATGCCGATGAGCAAGACAGCCGGAAGCCAGAGTTCCCCTTCCCAGACAAGATAGCCGGCAAGGATCAGGATCGCCTCCTCGGGGACGGGGATCCCCATATTTCCCAGGATGACGGCAATAAAAATGGCTAAATATCCCCAGTGTCCAAAGAGATCGCCGAGATCGAGCATGACAATTGGCATTTAGCGATCGATACCTCCCACGTCCGCTCTCCCATTGAACATTAATCGAGATCAGGATGGAAGGCCAAAATTATCTTCGATCGATTTCCGGGAAAAGGCCGGTCTCACGGCCTTGTTTCCTATTCATTGAATCCCCGGTTAGTCGCCAGGACGATCTCGCCGGACTTCAGCAGGACTATTGGCTGGACGCCGTTGCGCTCAGAGAGCCGGGGGAGGTTCTTTTCCTTAACGAAGACGAGGAGCCTGCGGTCGGATCTCGCCCACAAGTCCGAAAATTGGTCGAAGGTGTAGAGCACTCGTCCATAACCGCCTGCGGGTGGAGGCATTTTCTCTGCGACATAGAAACTCCCCATAATGCTGCTCTTTCGTCCTGACCAAACCACTCCGATGGGCCGATCAATGGAGAGATA
>JACPFH010000531.1 GCA_016183075.1 Deltaproteobacteria bacterium
AAGCGCATCCCCAACACCCTCAATGTGAGTTTTGAGTATCTCGAAGGCGAGGCCATCCTGGTGCTTTTGGATCAGTACGGCATTTGCGCGTCCACCGGATCGGCATGCACGGCGGGGTCGGTCGAGCCTTCCCATGTGCTGCGGGCCATGGGGGTGCCGTCGAATTGGCTCCAGGGCGCCGTGCGGTTTAGCTTGAGCCGTTACAATACGGAAGAAGAAATTCGCTATGTGATAGAAAAGACGCCTTTGGTCATCGAGCGTCTGCGCGGTCTTTCGGCCTTAGGCAAGCTTGCGGATCGGGAAAGCTCCCAGACCGGCGCGTTGCCGGCCGGGGAGATCGGGGCAAGGAGGTAAGACGATGGGTCTCATGCAGATTCCACGGCGGGTCGACTACGGTCTGCGCGCCGTGATCTACCTGTCCAACCAGGATCCGGAGCGGAGCTGTTGCCTGGCCGAAATCGCACGGGAGCAGGGGATTCCCCCCAAGTTCCTGGAGAAAATCATCCAAGATCTGATCCGCGGCGGGCTGGTGCGCTCCAAGCGGGGACCCGACGGAGGCTATACGCTTGCCCGATCCCCGAGCGAGGTTACGTTTCAGGAGGTCATCGAGGCGCTGGAAGGTCCGATCACGGTCAATGCTTGCCTGGATGATCATTTGGGCTGCGATCATCTGCCGCGCTGCGCGATGCTCGGGGTATGGAACGAGGTCCAGCGCAAGGTGCTAGATGTGTTCGCGCGCACGACGCTGGCGGACCTCAAGCGGGCTCCTTGCGAGACGCTGATATCATCCTCTTCCCTTTCGAGTGCGGCATGACTCGGACCATTGCCTTTGTCCGAGCTTGTTCAGGCCACACTCGATAGGGAGGTGATGGTTATGAGTTACGAAACGGGATTGAGCGTGGAAGAAAAGGTAACGTCACTGTTTCAGCCGGATACCCTCCTTCCCGCCCAGTATTTTGAGACGTTCCGCCGCAAGGCCCACTTGGAGCCGGAGAAACGGCTCATGCTCGCGGTGCTGGAAGATGCAATCGCTTGCGTCCAAAAGTATCTCACGGCCCGCGACCACAAAGGAAAGGCCATTTTTCACGACGCCGAGGCGTGGGTGATGGGGGGAGGCCAAGCTGGCGGGCCGTCCGAAAGCAAAAATCTATCAGCTTACCCCTAAGCGCCGGCGGCGTAAGGGCGGGGTGCCGGACAGCGGGCATTCAGGGCAGAGGCTCCTTAAGGCGGCAGGGCGCTAGCACCGACAAAGAACGAACATGAAGCCGGGCTTTTCTGCGGGGAGCTTCTTGTACTGGCTCCGCTACCGGATGGGCGAGTATCTGCTTAGAGGTTTCGTGTGGATTTTCCCCTGGATTCCACGCTGGCTGATGCTGGGGGTTACGAAGGCGGCCTCTCGGCTCGCCTTTGCAGTTTTGTGGCGATACCGCAAGCGCATGGCTGAAAACGTCGCCGCCGGCTTCGGGGCGGAACTCCCCACGGCGCAGGAGCAGAAGCAGTTGGTGCAAGCGGCGTGGGAAAATTTTACCCGGGGAGTGTACGAGACGATCGCGTGCGTGCGGAGCCCGAAAGGAGTCACTCAGGACACAATCGCCATGGAAGGCGAAGAGCATCTCCAACGTGCGCTCGCCAGGGGGCGTGGAGTGATCGCTCTCAGCGCGCATCTGGGCAGCTTCACGTTGATCGGCGCCCGCCTCGCGGCGGCGGGCTATCCCTTCAGCGTCGTAGTCAAACACCCGCGCGACAAGGGATTCGCCCGTTTATTGGATCACTACAGAGCGGTCGTGGGAATGAAGACGATTGCGGCCAAGCCCCGCCGCGAAGCGGCGCGCAAGATTCTGAAGGCTTTGAGAAACAACGAAGTGGTTCTCATGATCGCCGATGAGTTCAGGTCGGGAGGGGTGGAGGTGGAGTTTTTAGGGCGCATGGTGCGGGCGCCGCGCGGGCCAGTGACTCTCGCATTGCGTTCAGGCGCGGCCGTGGTGCCCATGTTTATGGTGCGCGGCGGGCAGGATCGCTTGACGCTTCACATTTGGCCGGAGATCGAGCTGGCCAAGTCCGGAGACGTCCCGGACGACGTCGCCTGGAACGTTGCTTTGTTCGCGCGCCAGCTTGAGGCGATGGTACGTCGCCATCCCGACCAGTGGAACTGGCTTGGCTTCCAGCGCAACGGTAGGCCGCGTAGAGCCCGGACGGGCAAATTGCGCGGCGCAGAACCGGACCGGGAAAGGGCGCCAGCCGCCGAAATGAAGCAAAGATGACATGAGAAGCTCTCCCAGAGCCTCCGCTGTCTTTACGATACCGAATCCTCAAGGGTTCATCGCCGCCACCAGCATAAAGCTCGCCGGGTAACTGATAGAGCCTACGGCGCGGGAGACGGTAATGGTCCCGTCTTCGAGCGGTTGGCGCAGGACTTCCAGGACATTGCGTTTAAACTCGGGCAGCTCGTCCAAAAAAAAGGATCCCATTTCAGAGCCAATAGATAGTCCGCCCTTTATTTTCCACCTTTCAATCCCAATAGGAGGAGTTCAGGCATGACCGCTCCTGCAATTCCGGTTAGGCGTGGTGTGGGGTGTGCCTCAACTTATACCCTTTTCCCTCTCCTGTTTCCTCCCGACCGCCCGGTTACCCCCTCCCACGGCTCTTGAGACAGTGCTTGATGGCCCTCGAAAATGCGCAATATAAATTTTTTGTAAAAAAATCTGTTGGCGGGACTCAAACCTTCAGCCTCTTAGATGTGAGGATAATATCACCCATACCGGCTACGGGTCTAAGTAGCGAAAATCACCATCTTTTCAGACAACTTACCTGAACTTCCGCAATTTCCCAATGCTCCTAATTGCTCCCCAAAAACCGCTGCGGGTAGCGGCCCCAGAATCGAAGACTCAATGAGCAAAGCCGTCGGCCGGACATGCCAGGATTTCCCACTGCTGGGAATTGCTCCGCTTTTATTTCCTATGGTTTGGAAAGTGGGCAGGAGAATCCCGTCCTAAAGAATTTCTCTAAGAAGTTCTCTTCAGAAGATTTCCTGTAAATTCTAGCAGGCTACGCTTCAGGGCCAACCGGCATGGTTGTTGCTGCTTTTCTCCATGAAGCTGGGACGGAGGCAGTAAGGTTTATTTGTGCACGAATTCCCCTGAATTAAGGTGGACCTGGTCCCATGATCCAGGTCCCCTTCAGAGAAGCCAGGGTTGTATCCATTCGGAGCCATCCGTCCGTCCCTTGGTATGAGAAAAAATGAGTTCTTCAGCAACCTGTGAGAGGGTTAACAAGCTTAGGGGGCTAGGAAATGAGGTACGGAGAGACAGGGTATAATTTAGAAATTGATTTATCCCGAGGAGGCATTGATAGGGTCGAGACCGACCCAAAATTAACGGAGCTTTATCTGGGCGGACAGGGTACCGCCGCCAAGTTACTATGGGATAGGGTCCCTCCTGAAGCTGAACCCTTTTCTCCCGAGAACCTGCTCATATTCAGCAGCGGCCTTTTGAATGCCACGCCTGTTCCCGGCGCCACTCGCACCTCCGTGAATACCTTTTCTCCCCAGACTTTGCTGATGGCACATTCGTTAATGGGATCCTATTTCGGGGTGGAAATGAAACACGCCGGTTACGACAAAATAGTCATTCGCGGCAAAAGCCCTGACCTGGTCTATCTGTGGATAAATAACGGCAAAGTGGAAATACGCGATGCCAGGCATCTGCGGGGGAAAGGCACTCAGGAAACGGCAGCGCTAATTAAGGAAGAGCTGCATGATAACAAAGTTCAGGTAGCCGCCATCGGGCCGGCTGGTGAAAATCGGGTCTATATGGCCTCCATCGATCACAGTCACGCGAGCGCGGCTCGAGGGCCAGGCCCCGTCATGGGAGACAAAGGACTACAGGCAATCGCTATTCGTGGAACGCAGGACCTCCATGTTGCCTACCCGGCTGAGCTCTTTGACAAGTGCCTCCGCCTGGCGAAGGAACTTTTTGATAACC
>JACPFH010000019.1 GCA_016183075.1 Deltaproteobacteria bacterium
CCATGGGCGATCGACAGGGCTCGCCTCGCCCATCGCCTTGACCGAGCTGACAAATACGAGCCTTTTCACGCCCGCCTCTGCCGCCTTCTCCGCAAGCCGCTGCGATCCACCCACATTCACCTGATCGTATTCCCCCACCGCACGATCGCGCATCACATGGACCCGTGCCGCCAGATGGACCACTACGTCGATTTCCCTCAAAGCCCCCGACCAATCGGTTTCAGGGCCGAGTCCGCCGACGACAACACCCTCCACGCCGGGCGGCATCCGCTGTAACTGCTCCTCGCGCCGAACCGCCCCGCGCACATACCAACTTTTCGCCAAAAGGCACGGTAGCAAATGCGAAGCAATGAATCCGGAAGCACCAGTAACCAATACCTTCACTACGTCTCTGACCTGACTTCCGCCAATTCTCGAAAGAGGTTATAGTACGCCCCTACCTGGCGAGGACGGTCGAAGTGGAAGGCTGCTTTACGAGCATTGAGTGCGAGTCTCCGGCACAGGACCGGATCTCGATAGAGGGTCAGGACCTTCTCAGCAAGGTCGTCAGGGTCTTCAGGCTCTGCTAATAGCCCACAGTCGTACTTTTTGGTAATCGCCGCGACTTCGGTTGCACTCTCCACTGCCGCTACGTAGGGGCGTCCCGCCGCAAGGATCCCATAGAGTTTGCTCGGCACGATATAGCCGGCGAGACCTCGCTTGAGGGACACAAGGAACACGTCTGCGCTGGCGAAAGACTCAGACAACCGCTCCTTCGGCTGATAAGGAAGAAACAGTACGTTGTCGAGTCGCAGAGACCTTGCCCGGTTCTCCAGATGCGGCCTTGTGACCCCCTCGCCCACAAAGACAATTTGGATGTGTGGGTACGGCTTGAGGCGGCTGGCCATCTCCACGACATTGTCGAGCCCCTGAGGGAGCCCCATATTGCCCGAATGCATGACCATCAGCGAAAACGAATTCTCCTTGGGTTGTGGCAGAATCGCCGCACAGTCCGCCCAGTTGTGAATGACGGTGACCTTTTGGGGATCAGCCCCCTTCCCCTTCACCAAACGTTCCTTCATGGTCTCTCCCAGCGCGACCACACGATCCGCCTTCCGGAGTAGAAACCGGTTCACCCGTTCCAGCAATCGATTGACTGCCTCACTGTGAAAGTCCTCCAGCAGGCACGCCACCTCGGGAAAAATATCTTGATAGAGCATCACGAATTTGGCGCCCGATCGCCGCGCGGCAAACGCTGCCGCTAATCCTATGATCGGCGGATCCGTCAACGCCACCACGACATCCGGGCGGCGGAACCGAAGTCCGGCAATGGAAGCGGTAAGGAAGTAGCTGAGATAATTGGATGCCCTCCCCGCAAAGCTGGACCTGGAAAAGGTCGTCCCCCGGGACCGGAGGATTTCGATTCCGCTATGGAGTTCGCGGTCGACGAAACCATAGCTTGGTACGTAACGATGGCCATCAGCGTGGATCAGAGGATGCCCCGCTACTACGGATACCCGGCAGCCGTGCTCTCGTACCAGGCTCTCGCATAGCTCCGTGAGGAGTTGCCCCACCGCGGAAGCCTCGGGATAAAAGGAGCGGTTAAAAAAAACGATGTGAGGAGACGGCATCAGTTGCGAAGCCAGACCTCAAAGGTCCTTGCCGTTTTCCCTATACCACGCGATCGTGCGGCGAAGCCCTTCCCGTAGGTCCGTTTTCGCCCGAAATCCAAAAAGCTCCTCCGCCCGACGCGTATCCAGACAACGTCTCGGCTGGCCGTTCGGCTTTGCTGCGTTCCACGCAATCCGACCGTCAAAGCCGGTTAGCTCACCGATCATCTCAACGAGATCCTTAATCGAGATCTCAAAACCGGCTCCGATGTTCACCGGCTCCGACCCGTTGTATCGCTCCGTTGCCAACACCACCGCTTCAGCGCAATCCTCTACGTAGAGAAACTCCCGCGTGGGCGTGCCGTCCCCCCAGCATTCGATCTGTCCCTGTCCGTTCCTTGCGGCGGCCAGGCATTTCCGGATCAATGCGGGGATGACGTGGGAGGTGTGAAGATCGAAATTATCCCCCGGACCGTACAGATTGGTGGGAAGAAGGAAAATGCCATTGAATCGGTACTGCTCGCGATAGGCCTGCGACTGAACCAGAAGCATCTTTTTCGCCAGCCCATAGGGAGCATTAGTCTCTTCCGGGTAACCATTCCATAGATCCTCTTCCCGAAACGGCACCGGGGTAAATTTGGGATAGCCACACACGGTCCCGATCGCGACAAATTTTTCGATGCCGAAGAGCCGCCCCTGCTCTATGAGCTGGGTCCCCATCATAAGATTGTGGTAAAAGAACTTGGCGGGATTCTCCCGATTCGCCCCTATCCCTCCTACTTTCGCTGCCAGGTGGATCACAATCTCAGGCCGGGCATCCCGGTAGAATCTCTTGACGGCGTCGTTGTCCACCAAGTCGTAATCCCTGCTGCGCGGCACAAAAATATCGCTACAACCTGTCCGTCTCAGCTCTTCGACGACAAAAGATCCCAAGAATCCTGCTCCGCCCGTCACGGCGATCCGTTTGACGCTCCAGAAACTCAACTTCCGCTAGACCTTCCTGGCCCGGAGCTTAGGCTCGGCCTCCCTGTAGTTTTGCATATGGGCTTCTTTGCTGGCCAATTCGAGATCCGCTTCCACCATGGTGAGCACCAACTCTTTAAATTTAACCCTGGGCTCCCAACCCAATGCTTGTCGCGCCTTCGAATAATCACCGATAAGAAAATCCACCTCCGTGGGGCGAAAATAGCGCGGATCAACTTCTACATGCCTCTCCCAATCCAGGTCCAAAAGCCCAAAGGCCTCCTCCACAAACTCCTTCACCGAGTGACTTTCGCCGGTGGCGATCACGTAATCGTTGGGCCGGCCG